>NZ_UAQP01000022.1:0-3597 GCF_900445985.1 Brevundimonas vesicularis | reverse complement strand
TATTTCAAAGGATCGTCAAGTATTCTTAATATAAGATTGTTCGGAATCTGAGCCAAACAGGCATGAGCAGCCTGTTTGGCTTAAAGTGTTTAAGCGGATGTTTCGCTATTGCTTTTTCCGGCACTAAACGGTGATAAGCCACCAAGCCGCCGATAATGGCAAAGATGACAAGACTAATCAGCACCGCACCCACGCCTGCGAGTTTGCCCATCAAAATGCCCACCACGCCGAAATCGGTATCGGAGAAAGTGGTGGCGGCAAAGCCCAAATCGCCTAAGACCGGCAATAGGAAAACGGGCAAGAAGCTAATCAAAACGCCGTGTACGAAAGCGCCGACAATCGCCCCGCGCCGTCCGCCGGTGGCATTGCCGAAGACGCCTGCGGTCGCGCCGCAGAAGAAATGCGGCACCACACCCGGCAGAATCAATACCCAATTGAGCATGCCCAACATTGCCAAGCCGACCAAACCGCCGACAAAACTGGATAAAAAGCCGATTAAAACGGCATTGGGCGCATAGGGGAAGACAATCGGGCAATCCAAAGCAGGCTTGGCATTCGGCACCAAGCGCTCGGAAAAGCCGGTAAAGGCGGGGACGATTTCCGCCAAAATCAGGCGCACACCTTGCAAAATGATGAACACCCCTGCGGCAAAAGTAATCGCTTGGATAATGGCGAAGACTAAGAAATTCTTGCCGGCGCTTAATTGGGTTTGCACGAATTCAGAGCCTGCGGCAATCACCAAAATCAGATAAATAATCGCCATGGTGATGGAAATCGAGACCGAACTGTCGCGCAAGAAACTCAAATTTTTCGGTAAATTCAATTCTTCGGTCGATTTCGAGCCTTTGCCGATCCATTGTCCGATAGCGCCCGCCAGTACATAGCCCACCGTGCCGAAATGCCCGAAGCCGACATCATCGCTACCGGTAATTTTGCACATATATTTTTGCGCAATGGCAGGGAAAAACGCCATGACAAAGCCCAACCACAGCGAGCCGACCAAAACCAGCATAAAGCTCTTTAAGCCCGCCACGCTGAGAATCACGGCAATCATGCACGCCATATAGAAGGTATGGTGACCGGTTAAAAAGATATATCGCAAGCGCGTAAAGCGCGCGATTAAGATATTCGCCACCATGCCGAAGGCCATAATCAAAGCGGTTGCCCGTGCCGAAGGATTTCAATGCCATCGATACCACCGCTTCATTATTGGGAATAATGCCCTGCACGCCGAAGCTGCCCTGCATAATCGCGCCCATCGGGCTCAAAGAACTGACCACCAAGCCCGCCCCGCCGCTTAAGACGAGGAAGCCTAAAATCGTTTTCGTGGTTCCGCGCACCATATCGGCGGCGGATTTTTTCTGCGCGATTAAGCCTACTAAGGCGACCAAACCGACCAATACGGAAGGTTCGCTGAGAATATCGACAATAAATTTCAGCATGGCTAAGCCCCTTGAGCAGAGAAATAGGCTTTGAGTTTTTCTTCGTATTCCGCTGCGCTGACGAGATTTTTCATCTTAATGATTTTTGCGGATCTAAGCTGCTGCTGCCGGCAATATCCTCGCCCATCACGAACAGATCGGCATCTTCATTGCCGGTTACCGATAAATCCGAATGTCCGACTTCTGCCTCAATTCCCAGATTTTTCAATGCCTTTTTTAAATTCATTTCCATTAAAAAACTACTGCCCAGACCATGGGCGCATACTGCTAAGATTTTCATCCTACCTCTCCATGTATGCGGCATTGCCGCGTTAAACAAAAAGCCTCGAATTGACCTGCAATTCAAGGCTTCATTTTAAAACGATTTGCGGCGGCGTTTGGCAAAAGACGGTACTTTGCGTTTAGGCTGCGCGGCAGGCGGCGTCGGCTTGGCGTGATTATCGCTTTGCGGCGGTGAGAAATCCGGTTTGCGTGCCAATAATTGTGCATCAAGGCCCGCCAATTCTTCCAATGCCGCCTGATAAACACGGCGTTTAAAATGCACCACTTCCAAGGCAGGGCGCCAAAAATCCACCCATTGCCACTGCTCGAATTCCGGCGAGTCGTTCACATTCAAATTCACCATGCTTTCCGCGGCTTTCAAACGCAGCAAAAACCATTTCTGCTTTTGCCCGATACATTGCACCATGCCTTGCCGACGACGGCGGCGAAAACGCAAGGGCAGACGATATGCCAGCCAAGATTTTGTTTGCGCAAGCAATTCTACATGTTCGGGCAATAAGCCCGTTTCTTCGTTTAACTCGCGATACATCGCTTGTTCGGCAGATTCGCCGGCGACCATGCCGCCTTGCGGAAATTGCCAAGCATTTTGCCCGACACGCCGCGCCCAGAACACTTCGTTGCGCGCATTGATGATCACAATGCCGACGTTGTAACGAAAGCCCTGCGCATCAAAAATATTGTCATCATTATTTTGTATATTCATACGTGTATTGTTCCATAAGCCCAGCAAACTGACAATTTTTTGTTTTCGCTTTCTTTTTTTCTGCTTTATTATCAATCATGCAGTTCTATATCCGGCGATTTCATGACGGAGAAGCGAGGCCTTGGAAGCAGAAAATCGCTGTCTTTCTTAGCCGCCGAAGTTCTGCAGTATTGTTTTAGTGTTTTCGGATTATTGTCCGCGCATAAAGAGCGCGCCCAGTTGTTCTTCGCTGAGTTGCGTCCATGTGGGGCGACCGTGATTGCATTGTCCTGCGGCGGGTGTGTTTTCGATGTCGCGTAGGACTTGGTTCATTTCCGAGAGCGAGAGTTTGTGATGAGCGCGGATGGCACGGTGGCAACTCATAGTGGAAAGAATTTGGTCTTGCAGGCGTTCTATGGCGCGGCTGTGCGGATATTCCGCCAGTTCATTAAGCACGTCTGCGAGAATGGCGGCGTTATCGGCTTTTTTCAGAAGTTCCGGCACGCTATCAATCAGCAGTTCTCCGCCTTCAATCCGCCATTGGTAGCCGAGCGCGCAGAGCCATTGGGCATGTTCGGCGAGTAGGTCTTCTTGCATCGGGTTAATCACAAGCGTTTGCGGTACAAGCAGTTTTTGTGCATTGCCTTGGCGTTTTTGTCGGAGTTGGGCTTTGAATTTTTCATAGATGATGCGTTCATGCGCGGCGTGCATGTCCACAATGACTAAGCCTTGCCGATTTTCCGCCACAATAAAGATGCCGTGGATTTGCCCTAGGGCGAAGCCCAGAGGGTAGTCGCCTGCTTCTTCTTGGGGCGGCGTTTCTATTTGCGCCGCTGTTTTGGGACTTGCCCATTGGTAGTAGCTTTTCGTTTCTTGCAAGCTGGGGCGGCTAGGGCGCGGCGAGTCCTGATGGTAGTCGCTGCTTTTTTGCCATGCAAGACTTTGCGGACGCATGCTTGGCGGCGGAGGAGTCGCAGGGCTGCTTGGTTTTGTCTCTTCTTGGGCGGCAGGAATGATGCTGATGTGCTGAGGGCGCACGGCGCGCAGGCTGTGATGCAGGGTGCTGAAGATGAAGTCGTGCGTGAGCGCGGCTTCACGGAAGCGTACTTCGTATTTCTGCGGATGCGCGTTTACGTCTACAAGCTCGGGGTCGATGTCCAAATACAGGACAAAGATAGGCTGGCGACCGTG
>NZ_UAQP01000019.1:0-2834 GCF_900445985.1 Brevundimonas vesicularis | reverse complement strand
CAAACGCGTGCATCAGGGCTTGCCGGAAATCGATGCGATGGATTTTCATGCTTTGCTGCAAGAACGCATGAAGCAGGTCAAAATGGGAGAAAATTTCCTCAGCCGCGCTGTGAATGTCGGTTTTTCGGGCGGTGAGAAAAAACGTAATGAAATCCTGCAAATGGCAGTTTTAGAACCGAAATTGACGGTGCTTGACGAAACCGATTCCGGCTTGGATATCGACGCTTTGCGCGTGGTCGCGGAAGGCGTGAACGCTTTGCGCGATGCCCGCCGTTCTTTCTTAGTGATTACGCATTATCAGCGTTTATTGGAATACATCGTGCCTGATGTGGTGCATGTATTGGTTAACGGCGAGATTGTGCAAAGCGGCGGCAAAGAATTGGCATTGGAGCTGGAAGCGCGCGGTTATCAGGAATACCGCGGCGAAGAAGCAGGCGCATCGCGCAATTAGGAGGCATGATGTCTGATTCGATGATTACAGAATTGCTGGTGCATACTGGCGATTCCGCTGCCAAGCAAAAAGCCTTGGCTTATCCGAGCCTGTCGCGTGCCGAATCATGGCGCTGGACGCCCTTGAAAGCCTTACGCAGCATCAGCCGCCGCGTGGACTGCGCCGCTTACCAATATGATTTTCCGGATGCGGTGCAGGTGTCTGAAACCGACGAAGCGCGCGATTTGGATATGGCTTTCTTGCACAGCCAAATCGACGCGCCTTTTGCCGCCGTCAATATGGCATTAGCCGATGATGTGTTGCACATCCGTATTCCCGCGCAAACATTCGAGCAACCGCTGGCGATTCATTTGGATGCCGTGGGCAAAAAATGGCAATTTTCACGGATGTTGATTGAAGTGGCGGCAGAGGCGAAAGCGGCTTTATGGCTGGATATGCGCGCCGAACGCGAGGCGGCGCAACTGCCTTTGATTGCGTTGGAAGTCGGCGCAAACAGCGAATTCGATATGGTGCTGTGGCTGGGCGCGGCGGATGAGGGCGCGGCGAATACGCAGTGCGCCTATATCGGCGCCAAGCAGCAAGCACACAGCAAACTGCGCATCAATGCGGTGCAAAGCGGCGCGGCATTGGCGCGAGTGGACGTGCAAGCCGAGATTCACGGCGCAGAGGCGGAATTTTTATTCGGCGGCGTACAGATGCTCAGCGGCGAGCAAGTCGGCGATTATCATGTGAACGTGCGCCATATGAGCGAAGGCAGCCAAAGCAATCAAGTCGTGCGCGGTGCTTTGCGCGACAAATCCAACGGCATTTTCGACGGCATGATTTATGTCGCCCACGGCGCACAGCAAACCGATGCCAAGCAAGACAGCCGCTATATCCTGCTTTCGAACGAAGCCAAATCGCATTCCGTGCCGCGTTTGGAAATTTATGCCGATGACGTGCAATGCGCGCACGGCTCGACAGTCGGCTTTTTAGACCCTGAATCGCTGTTTTATCTGCAATCGCGCGGTATTGACCTAGAAACCGCGCAAGTGATGCTGATCAGCAGCTTCTTGCATGAAGCGGTGGTCGTGGAGCATGGAGCCTTAGCTGCCAATTTGCACGAAGCGATTAGCCAAACATGGACAGGCGGCGATGAAGACTGATTTAGCCGGCGAATTTCCCATTCTCAACCGTCAAATACACGGCCATCCCTTGACCTATTTAGACAATGCCGCCAGCACGCAGAAACCCCTGCGCGTGATTGAAGCCATGCAGCATTGTCTGCAGCATGAATACAGCAACATTCATCGCGGTGTGCATTTTCTTTCGCAGCAACTGACGCAGCAATATGACCGCGTGCGCGAAAAAACCGCCGCCTTTCTTAATGCCGCATCCGCGCAAGAAATCGTCTTTACCAAAGGCACGACCGAGGCGCTGAACCTCTTAGCCTCTTCTTTAGGCGAACTACTGCTGCAAGCAGGCGACAAAGTATTGATCAGCGCCATGGAGCATCATGCCAATATCGTGCCTTGGCAAATCGCCTGCCGCCGCTTCGGTGCGGAATTGCTTGTTTTGCCGATGAACGACAAAGGCGAACTGCTTATAGAAGACTTTGATACCTACTTAGACGGCGTCAAAATTTTCTCTATCTGCCACGTCTCAAACGTATTGGGCAGTATCAACCCCATCGCGCCGCTCATCGCCAAAGCCAAAGCGCGCGGCATTACCACGATTGTTGACGGCGCGCAGGCGGTTGCGCATCTGCCGGTGGACGTGCAGGCGCTGGACTGCGATTTCTATGTTTTTTCAGGGCATAAACTCTACGGACCGACTGCCGTCGGCGTTCTCTACGGTCGCTACGAACTTTTAGAAGCCATGCCGCCCTATCAAGGCGGCGGCGACATGATTTTATCCGTGAGCTTTGAAAAAACCCTTTACGCACCGCCGCCGCTGAAATTTGAAGCCGGCACGCCACCGATTGTGGAAGTCATCGGCTTGGGTGCGGCATTGGAATGGCTGCAAGACATCGGTTTACCGAATCTCGCCGCGCATGAAGAACAGCTGCGCATAGAAGCGGAAGCCGCACTGAGCGAATTGAACGGTGTAAGCATCTACGGACAAGCGGCACAAAAAGCTGCGGTCATTTCCTTTACCCTGCAAGACATTCATCCCCATGATGCGGGAACGATTATGGACAGCCGCGGTCTCGCCGTACGTGTCGGACATCATTGCGCAGAACCAATTATGCGCTTCTTCGGCATTCCCGCCACCATCCGCGCCTCATTTGCCGCCTATAACGACAGCGCGGACATCGCGCGTTTAGTCGCAGCAGTCAAAACCACTCAGGATTTATTCGCATGAATGATTTAAAAACCCTTTATCAAGAAGTCATTCTTGATCA
>NZ_UAQP01000018.1:0-4199 GCF_900445985.1 Brevundimonas vesicularis | reverse complement strand
AGCAAATACAAAGTATTGAATGTACTTGTTCAGTCTGACTTGACCATTAAGCCTAAACAGCAATACTACCGAAAACTGCAAGTCGATGAGTTTTGGACGTATGTCGGCAACAAGAAAAACAAAGTGTGGCTAGTGTATGCTTACGACCCACAAACAGGTGAGATTGTTGCCTTTGTTTGGGGCAAACGCAATCTAGCAACCGCAAGACAGCTAAGAGCCAAGCTTGACGAATTGGGTGTTGATTTTGGTTATGTCTGTTGTGACAATTGGGATAGTTTCTTAACGGCTTTTGACTTTGATTTTAAGAAAGTTGGCAAACGCTATACCACGCATATTGAAGGCAATAACAATCGGTTCAGACAACGGCTTAGGCGAGTGTTTAGAAAAACGTGCTGTTTCTCTAAAAAACTCGCTAATCATTTTAAAGCGTTTGATTTGCTGTTCCACTATGTTAATTATGCTTGGGTCTAGTCAGCATACTTTTTAGACCAGTGCCAAATTTGGTAGTCCCATTTTAACAGTTACTAAAGATAATCAAACATGGTATTTCTCATGTATAGGAACTTGGGAAGATTTCTGTAAGAATAAAAAAGGTATTATAACTTTTCAGATGATTATGTTTTATTCTATCAGAATAGATACAAAATATTACTGAAAATAGCATTGCAATAAGTAGAATAGTTAATAAAGAAAAAAAGAAAATATTTTTATTAACAAAGAAATGAAATCTTTTTATAGAAAAATAACTCTTTATTTTTTCTTTCACTTCTTCTTATTGATTTATTCTGTTTACATAATTTTTAATATTGCAATTAGTATTTATAAATC
Organism: Brevundimonas vesicularis; assembly: GCF_900445985.1. Lineage (GTDB taxonomy): Bacteria > Pseudomonadota > Alphaproteobacteria > Caulobacterales > Caulobacteraceae > Brevundimonas > Brevundimonas vesicularis_D. Next base: position 3,371 of record NZ_UAQP01000018.1, on the reverse strand, counting down.
TTGGAGGTAGATTATGGGCAGTCCATTTATGACTACTTTTGATGTTATAGTAAAACTTACATCAAGTTCAGCAAGTTCTCTAAATAATTTAGTAGGAGCTAGTTATGATTTTGATTGTGAGAGAAATATTAGAGGTAGCGTTAAGTCAGTTAATATTATATCTGACGGCTTATATGCTGCCAGTTCAGGTATGTATGAAGAAGGTATTGTAAGAAAACTAGCGAAATTTACTGGTGCTTTAGGTATAATTACTTTTGCTGCTAAGGTTATAAATAGAAATGAAAAATTAACTTGGTCAGATACTCTCGGCTTTTTATCTGCTGCATTTACTATGGCAAACAAATTTAATGTAGTAGGCATGGTGTTCAGTTTTGCATCTATAGGTTTGACATTTATAGACTTATCTGAGGAGGGATATCCAAAAGGTTCTAATGATAAGCTATGTAATAAGCCTCCAAAACCAACATCTCATCCTAATATAGATGATGCTGAGAGAACCGTTTCTCCACTTGTAATAGACTTAAACAAAGGTGGTATTGAAACTACCTTTTTAAGAAATGGTGTATTTTTTGATCTAGATAATAGCTTATTTGCTGAAAAAACAGCATGGTTGAATAGAAATGATGGATTTCTCGCTTTAGACCTAAATAGTAATGGAAAAATTGATAACGGTGCGGAGCTGTTCGGCAATCATACCGTTTTACAAGATGGAACGCTTGCCGCTGATGGATTTGCAGCCCTGCGTCAGTATGACACGAACGCCGATGGCGTTATTTCTGCTCAAGATGCGATTTGGTCACAGCTCAAAGTTTGGCAGGATAGAAACTATAATGGCAAAACAGATGCTGACGAACTCTCTTCCTTGTCTGATTTAGGTATTGCTTCTATCAATCTTCAAGCGCAGCAAGTTCATGAAACAGATGACGCTAATAACGATATTTCCCATCGTTCGCAAGTTACCTGGACAGATGGCACTCAGTCCGACATTGAAGACGTATGGTTTAAAGTCAACACTGCGGATTCTCGTTATACTGGAGCGGTAGACATTCCTGAGGATGTAGCTACTCTGCCCGATGTTCATGGTTTTGGCAATGTACCTAACTTACAGATAGCAATGAGCAAAGACAGCAAGCTCAAAGCAATGGTAGAAGAATATATTGCTGCAGATGAAGCTAAGCGTGAATCTTTGCTAGATGCCTTAATTTATCGCTGGACAGGCAGTGAGGACGTTGATCCTTATAGCCGCGATCCTAAGAAAATTTATGGTCATGTGATGGATGCCCGCCAATTAGTGACGCTTGAGCATCTCACAGGGCATGGCTATCTGGGCACATGGTGCTGGGGCGAACGCGATCCTAATCCTCATGGGCATGCAGCACCTAAATTAATTGCTGAATATCAGAAGTTTGCTAATTATGTGCGTGCCGCTATTGCCGATCAAGTGGATTATGGTGGTTTATTTTCACCTGAAAACACCAATAGCCCACTTATATGGACTATTGTAGACCAACTACTTACCCAAGCCTATGAAAACGGAGATGAAACGAGAATATTATCTTTGGTTCAACATATGGAGGATTTGGGAGCTTATTATGGTGATTATCAAACAACACTTGCCTCTCATTTAGAAGCATTAAGCAATGAACGTGGTGGTATTTTTTCAGCACTCATAAATCACCGCTACTACAAGGGTACAGAAGTTGCCGACAAGCTGCTTGGTACAGATAAGGATGAGGCGTTTGACGGCCGCGGCGGAAATGATTTGCTCCAAGGCGGTGCAGGTAATGATATTTATCGCTTTAGCGGCAAATTTGGCGATGACCGTATTTATGACAGCGCTGGTAACGATTCAATTGTATTCACGGACGCGTCTATTACCGCACAAAACATCAGCTTTACTCGTGATGTGTCAAACGTTACGATTCATACTCCGCAAGGTACGATTCAGTTAGATAATTTCTTCAATTTTGATGGTTCGGTTTATCAAGGCCGTATTGAAAAACTGCAATTTGCTGATGGTTCAACCGTATCATGGGAAGATATTGTCGAAACCTTGAAACCTAATCCTACTGAACAAGCCGATAAGCTGTACTACACTGCTGAAGCAGATAACATCTCTGCACTTGCTGGCGATGATGAGATTTACGCTGGTGATGGTGCAAATGTTATCGATGCAGGTGCTGGCAATGATACCGTTTATGCGGGTAATGATGACGATAGCATTACTGGCGGATATGGTGATGACGTATTGAATGGCGCAAATGGTGCAGATACCTATCACTATCGTCTTGGAGACGGTAACGATACCATTGTTGACCATTTTGAGGCGACAGGGCACAACAATCGATTAGTATTGCATGAGCTAAGCAAAGACGATATTCAAATGGCACGTGTTAATGGGGATGATTTACGCATCACCATTAAACAAACAGAACATACAATCACCGTTAAGAACTACTTTAATGGTCAGGCGATAACAGGGTATGTTTTTGACCGCATTGAGTTTGATGATAACACTGCTTTTGAAACAGATGAAATTCGCACGCTCGTCCAACAAGGAACGGAGCAGAACGACACGCTATACGGCTACAGCACGGATGACGTGCTGCATGGCGGTGCAGACAATGACATTCTCTACGGCAACGATGGCGACGACATCCTTGATGGCGGCGAAGGCGCCGACCGCATTGACGGCGGCGAAGGCAGCGACAGCATCACCGGCGGCAAAGGCAGCGACACCTTAAACGGCGGCGCTGGCGATGACACCTACATTTACCGCTTAGGCGATGGCAGCGACACCATCACCAACAAAGACGAAAACAGCGGCGGCACCGACACGCTAAAACTTGAAGGCATCAGCCAAGCGCAGGTAACCGCTGCACGCGACGGCAATACACTGCTGCTGCACCTTGCCGACGGCGCAATCATTAGCGTAACAGACTACTTTGACGGCAGCGATGCCAGCAGCAATGCCATTGACGTTATCGCCTTTGCCGATGGACAATGGGACATTGCTGCGGTGAAAGAGAAAGTCCAAATCAGCAGCGGACAAAACGACAAGCTCTACGGCTATGACAGAGCCGACAGCCTCGACGGCGGCGCCGGCAATGATGAACTGTATGGCTACGGCGGTGATGACACCTTAAATGGCAGCGAAGGCGCCGACCGCATTGACGGCGGAGCAGGCAACGACAGCATCACCGGCGGCAAAGGCAGCGATACCTTAAACGGCGGCGCTGGCGACGATACCTACTACTACCGCTATGGGGATGGCAATGACACCATCAATAACTACGGCGGCGGTACAGATACCCTAGCGCTGCAAGGACTGACGCCTGCCCAAGTAACCGCATCACGTGATGGCGGCAGCC
>NZ_UAQP01000004.1:0-2998 GCF_900445985.1 Brevundimonas vesicularis | reverse complement strand
CGAAGGCGCAAAATTAGATGAACGTACCTCTACCATTGAAGGCATCGTCGAAAAACCGCGTGCAGGCACTGCGCTTTCTAATTTGGCGGCAATCGGGCGCTATATTCTGCCGGGCGGATTATGCAAATCTTAAAATCCACCAAGCCGGCGCCGGCGGCGAAATTCAATTAACCGATGCGATTCAAAAATTGATTAAGGAGAAAACCTTATTAGCCTATCGCTATGAGGGCAAACGCTATGACTGCGGCGACAAGCTCGGCTTCTTGCAAGCCAATATCGAATTAGGCTTGGAACATCCGCAATTAGGCAGCGAATTGCGCGATTATTTGCGCAGCCAAACCTTCTAATCTTTTCTTATCCAAGAGCCGATATTACATCGGCTCTTTTTAGTGCTTGCATAAATGAAAAATCGATTTTAAAATAGCCGGGTCTTAAGTGACAGTTATTAAATATACATAAGGAAGCATACATGAATTTAACTCAGCTTTTAGATGAAATTTCAAAATTAGATAATGCGACTTTCGTCGAATTAACCAATCAATTGAGCGCCCAACGCCAGAAACGCGCCCAAGAAATTCAAGCCGCCGCAGAACAACAAATCGCCGTATTGACCGGCGGCGAAGCGAAAACCAAAGGCAAACGCCGCCCTGCCGCCGCTAAATATGTGCATCCGCAAAGCGGACAAACTTGGACGGGGCAAGGCCGCCAACCGAAATGGTTTAGCGAATACCTTGAAAAAGGCGGTAATGAAGAAGATTTAAAAATCAAATAATTGCCGATAAAGAGCATTTAAAAAACCGACCTTTACGGTCGGTTTTTTATTGCCGCAGACTATCGTCGAAGAAGTGAAAAAGTAGTACAAGGCGGCGAGCCGCAGACGATACCGCCCCATAAAGTGTGTCTGATGAGAGGCAAAAGAAAAGGTCTCTCAAATTTTTGTAAGAATGTTTTAGCAAACGCAATCCAAAAAAGAGAGAGACCCTATGAACAGTTTACAACTAAGCCCAAAGCAGCTACAAGAAATTTGTCATGATTTTACCAACAAGCCCAATGGCATCAATACGCTACTATCTATTATGTTGAACAGCTTGATGAAAGCCGAGCGCAAGGACTTTTTAGTCTCAAATCATTGCCATGGTAATAAAGCTAATGGCTACCGAAGTCTACGCGGACTGGGTATTGGTGAGCAGATTGAGTTAGCGATTCCTAGAGATCGTTTAGGACAATTTAAGCCTCTTCTGCTAGAAGTCATGCGTGAACAGCAGGATATGCTGAATGAGCTGTGTTTTGAGTTATATGCCAACGGCTTAACTACCCGTCAAATCGAAGGCATTACTGAAAACATCTATGGTAAAAAGCTTTCCAAAAGCGCGGTATCACGCATCACCGAAAGCCTGTATGAGGACATGAAAGCCTTTCGAGAACGACCGCTAGAGCCCCATTATCCCATCATCTATTTGGATGCCACCTACGTCAAAACCAAACGTGAGACCGTCTCTAGCGAAGCGTACTATGTTGTGCTCGGCGTGAAGCTGGACAAAACCCGCGAGGTGCTCGGTATCTACAACGCCCCCACAGAATCTGCCGCACTTGGGACAGCATCTGCCAAGACCTGAAAGAAAGAGGATACAGCGCATTGAGTTGGCCATCATCGATGACTTGAAAGGGCTGGATCAGAGGATTGAAAAACACTTTGCCTGCCGCATACAAAAGTGCGTACTGCACCTGAAAAGACGCCTACTCAGTCAAAGCAAAACCAGCCATAGAGCGGAGCTGGCACAAGATTTAAAAGACGTCTTCTGTGTGGGCAAACATGACAGTTTATCGGCATCTACTGAACGTGCTAAAGCCTGTTATCAGAAATGGAAGAAATACTACCCGCAAGCTCTTGCCATATTGGCTGATAAGGACAAGCTAAGCTACTATTTAACCTATCTGCATTATGAAAACGAGATACAAAATATGATTTACACCACGAATCAAATTGAGCGGTTGAACAAATCCTTTAAACGCACTTTAAAGATACGCAACAGCATGCCCAATGTAGATTCTGTATTAACGCTGATGAGTAAAACTGCTATTGATATGGGTGAAACAACTTACCGTTACCCATTGAGCCGTTTTGCAGATTCATTACTTTTTAGCTAAACTGCCTATGCTGACTTTCTTGCAAAAAGACACACTTTTTGGGACGGTATCCTTCTATATTTTTTCTTGAAGAACTCAAGATGATTGTCTAAGACAATAAAAAACCGCATACTATGCGGTTTTTTATTAGTGTTTGGTGGAGGGAACGACGACCTACCGCAAAACAGTCTCAAAGCCCGCGCTCCTCGTAACTCCTTGATAATAAACGCCTAAGTCATCTCACACAACCACTTCCCGCCAACCCGGCCAGAGAAACGATTTTCTCCCCTGATTTCCCGGCACCGGACGAGGGTGACGGGTTTGCTGTAAAATCGGATACCTGGCGATGAACCGCAACAACTTCGAATCCGGTTTTCGGACGCCGGTTCGGTTCCCAAAACGGGAATCGAATTCATCACCCCTTCGGCGGATACGGATCGTTCCCGTGACTGTCTTTGTTCTGGATCTTCCCGTCTTTGCCATGGATGTAGAACTCGGAACTCGGTGCCTTGGTTCTGGCTGATCTTACGCCCGGCATCGACGGCTTCCTGCTTCTTGTCGAAGTGGCCGCTGCTTCGGATCGCGCCATCTTTCTTGACGTCCCAGCCACCATCGGCGTTCGGGACTACATGATGTGATTCTGGTTTCTTTGGCATGGTTGCCTCCTGTTTGCTTGGTTTCGATTGAAATGGGCTGAACTGTAAGGTCCCAAACACCCACCGGCTACGATTGGATAAGCATCCTTTCCTCAGCATGGTCAACGCGCCACGCCTTGCCTCGGTCATCGGTCAGGATCACCGTGAAAACGGACCTGCCAATCGAGGCAGAACGGCCGTCCTCCGAATGGTCATCAATCCCGAAGTGGGCAGAG
>NZ_UAQP01000017.1:0-3641 GCF_900445985.1 Brevundimonas vesicularis | reverse complement strand
AGTAGCCGAAGTTGTCGTTATTGGCCGTGCCGTAGAGCGTAACCGTCTGCGCCAGCAGTTCCTCGGTGCTCATGCTTTGATCGGCGAATTGGAAATGCTCGATCTGATAAGCCTTACCGGAAAAGAAAGATTGCAGCCGGACTTGGTCGCTGTCGCCGCTGGCCAAGATCATATCCGTTCCGCGCCAACCGATGTGGATGTCTTGATAGCGGATGTCGCTGAAGATGATGGTGTCGCGGTTGCCTGCGGTGTAGTCATAATCATAAATCACATCCTGACCGTGGCCTTGGGCGAAGGAGTAAGTATCGTTGCCGAAATTGCCTTGCAGCCGATCATTGCCCGCCCCGCCTTCAAGGGTGTCTTCTCCCGCGCCGCCATAAAGCGTATCGTCGCCGTTGCCGCCAAAGAGAACATCATTGCCATCCCCACCGCTTAAGCTGTCATTGCCCTCACCGCCAAAGAGGCGATCATTGCCTTTATGGCCGCTTAAGTTGTCATTGCCTGCTTCGCCGTAGAGCACATCATCTTGGGCATTGCCGCTGATGTTGTCATTGCCCTCGCCTGCGTGGAAAGTCAGCGCACCCTGCCAGTAGCCGAAGTTGTCGTTATTGGCTGTGCCGTAGAGCGTAACCGTCTGTGCCAGCAGTTCTTCCGCACTCATGCTGCGGTCGGCGAATTGGAAGAGCTCGATCTGATAGTGCTTGCCGGAAAAGAAAGATTGCAGCTTGACTTGGTCATCGGCACCGCTGTACAGAATCATATCCGAGCCGCTCCAGCCGATGCGGATGTCTTGGAAGCGGATGTCGCTGAAGATGATGGTGTCGCGGTTGCCTGCGGTGTAGTCATAATCATAAATCACATCCTGACCGTGGCCTTGGGCGAAGGAGTAAGTATCGTTGCCGAAATCGCCTTGCAGCCGATCATTGCCCGCCCCGCCTTCAAGGGTGTCTTCTCCCGCGCCGCCATAAAGCGTATCGTCGCCGTTGCCGCCAAAGAGAACATCATTGCCATCCCCACCGCTTAAGCTGTCATTGCCCTCACCGCCAAAGAGGCGATCATTGCCTTTATGGCCGCTTAAGTTGTCATTGCCTGCTTCGCCGTAGAGCACATCATCTTGGGCATTGCCGCTGATGTTGTCATTGCCCTCGCCTGCGTGGAAAGTCAGCGCACCCTGCCAGTAGCCGAAGTTGTCGTTATTGGCTGTGCCGTAGAGCGTAACCGTCTGTGCCAGCAGTTCTTCCGCACTCATGCTGCGGTCGGCGAATTGGAAGAGCTCGATCTGATAGTGCTTGCCGGAAAAGAAAGATTGCAGCTTGACTTGGTCATCGGCACCGCTGTACAGAATCATATCCGAGCCGCTCCAGCCGATGCGGATGTCTTGGAAGCGGATGTTGCTGAAGATGATGGTGTCGCTGTTGCCTGCGGTGTAGTCATAATCGTAAACCACATCTTGTCCGTGGCCTTGGGCAAAGCGGTAGGTATCGTTGCCGAAATCGCCTTGCAGCCGATCATTGCCCGCCCCGCCTTCAAGGGTGTCTTCTCCCGCGCCGCCATAAAGCGTATCGTCGCCGTTGCCGCCAAAGAGAACATCATTGCCATCCCCACCGCTTAAGCTGTCATTGCCCTCACCGCCAAAGAGGCGATCATTGCCTTTATGGCCGCTTAAGTTGTCATTGCCTGCTTCGCCGTAGAGCACATCATCTTGGGCATTGCCGCTGATGTTGTCATTGCCCTCGCCTGCGTGGAAAGTCAGCGCACCCTGCCAGTAGCCGAAGTTGTCGTTATTGGCTGTGCCGTAGAGCGTAACCGTCTGTGCCAGCAGTTCTTCCGCACTCATGCTGCGGTCGGCGAATTGGAAGAGCTCGATCTGATAGTGCTTGCCGGAAAAGAAAGATTGCAGCTTGACTTGGTCATCGGCACCGCTGTACAGAATCATATCCGAGCCGCTCCAGCCGATGCGGATGTCTTGGAAGCGGATGTTGCTGAAGATGATGGTGTCGCTGTTGCCTGCGGTGTAGTCATAATCGTAAACCACATCTTGTCCGTGGCCTTGGGCAAAGCGGTAGGTATCGTTGCCCGCACCGCCGGCCAGATGGTCATTGCCCTTGCCGCCGACAAGGTAATCATTACCGCCGTTGCCGTTTAAGCGGTCATTACCTTCATAGCCGTAGATGAATTCGCTGTTGGCTGTGCCGCTGAAGCTGTTATCAGCCTCATCGCCGCGGTAGTCCTGATGCACGATGCCTGCTTCGATAAGGTCTGCGTATTGTCCGCCGTGTTGGACAAAGTAGTGTTTCAGGCTGTGGGCATGGGTGGAGGAATAGGTGAACAGGCCTTCCATGATGCGGTAGCTTTCCTGCGCTTGGACAAGATGGCCTGCTTGGTATTGGCTTTGCAGCTGCTGGGCGAAGGATTGCCAGTCAAGGCCGCCGTTATCGCTCAAGCCGTCTTGGCCGAGCGCCTGCCACAGATGCAGGGCGGTGGCTTGCTGGGCTTGGCTGTGCAGCATCAGCCAGGCATGGGTGTATTGGGCGAAGCGGGCATATTCGGCTTTGAGGATTTGCCCGGCATTCGGGCCGGGGTTGGGGCTGGAGCCGTGTTGGCGGAAGTCTTTGCCGGTCAGAGCTTCCAGCGCCGCCAGTTGCCGCGCATCGATAGCGCCGCCGCGGCTATTGGCGGCCACGGCTTCGCTGCCCGTCCAGCGGTAAATTAAAGAATCGAGCAGTTTCACTTGGCTATCGCCGTCGGCATTCAGATAATCTTTGACCATTGCCTTCAGCCCTGCATCGCGGCTCATGGCCAAATGCAGATCCACAACATTGCCAAATGCCCGCACATTGGGCAGGCCCAATAATGCCGCCTGTGCTTCAGGGCTGAGGGCTTCGCCCACATAGCGCGTCTGCGCGGGATTGATCTGAAACCACAAATCCTCCGCCAAGCGCTGACTGCCGTCTGCCATCTCTACGCTGCCGCGGTGGCTGATGCGGTTGCCCGCCGCATCGCGTTCGTTCACGGCTTTGGCATTGAGATCGATGGCGGCAATGCCCGCCTCGGCCAAGCCCAGCACCTCGCCTGCCTCGCTAATGCCGTTGCCGTTCTTATCCTGCCACACCGCCAGTTGCGCATAGACGGCATCTTGGGCATCAATCCTGCCGTCTTGATTCTCATCATAGGCGGCCAAGGCGGCATAGCCGTCGGCAAAGGCTTTCTTGCCCTCGGCGTTCAGGCTGTGATTGCCGAAGAGCTCATGGCCGTTATCGATGCGGCCGTTGGCATTCTTATCCAGCACCAGCAGGGCATCGGAGGCATCAATCCAAGCGGTCTTCTCGGCAAAGCCGTTGCCGTCGAGATCGAAATGCACGGCTTTGTCCAAGCCTTCGGCCAGTTTGGTGGCATGGATGCCGTCGCCGTTCAGGTCGATGACGATGGGGGAAGAAGTGCGCTCGGCTTGGTCGAGGGAGGGGTGGAGGTCGTTTAACCCCTGCCTATGTTCTCTAAGCCATTTATCGGATTCCTCGAAGGCCCAATCCAAGGCCTTATCCAATAGGGTAACCCCCAGTCCTGCAATGGTAAACCCAACTGCCAAAGGTGCCGAACCAATCAAAACACCCAAACTGGCACCTAGAGTCATTACATCAGCA
>NZ_UAQP01000015.1:0-4598 GCF_900445985.1 Brevundimonas vesicularis | reverse complement strand
ATCATCGGCAGCATGGGCGACGGTGTAGGTGATTTCGGTATCTACGCCGCTGGCTTTATCCAATTTGATAGTGTATTTCGCTTGACCGATACCTTCATTTACGCTGTTCGGTCCCTCAATAGAAACAGTCGGGCGGTCATCATCGCTATCATGCGGTATTTTCGGATCGCTCGGTACCGGATCTGTTCCGGGTGTTTTTCCATCGGTAGTGCCATTGTCATAGATGGTAGTGGTGACGCTGTCTTTGCCGATAGTGGCATTAGTTGGGTCGGAGATTTTAACGGTGTAGCTTTCTTCGCCTTCATAGATGTGGTCGTTTTCAATGCCGACAGGGATGGTGGCGGTGCTTTTGCCTTTAGGAATGGTTACCGTACCTGTCATGGGCGTATTTTTAGTGAAATCTTCTACGCTGGTCGGGGCGTTAGGCGTGATGGTGTATTTAATGGTGACGTCTTCTGCGGCAGGTTTATCGAGCGTGACGGTGTATTCCACAGTGCCGACGCCTTCATTGACTTTTTCCAGACCTGAGATGGAGGCTTTAGGCAGGGCAGGTTTGTCGTCTCCGCCACCGCCGCCACCGCCGCCACCGGCAAGAGCTGCTAGCCCGGCCAATGGAATTAGAGCTAATGGCCATAGGGGGAGCGCCATTGCAGCAGCAGTGGCGACGCTTTCCGCCGACGGCTTGGGTGGCGACAACGCCTTCCGCCAATTGGTGAATGGCGGCACCGGCTTGCGCGGTTTCAGGTACGTATGGATAAATAGCACCGTTCTCATGCAATCCGACGAGGAGATTATCTGTTTTATTGCCCGCGGTGGCGTAATAGTCCTGAATGATGAGTCCGGGTTGCTCAGTGGTTTGTCCTTCAAAGGCTACAAGAAGGTCGTTGCCGGCGCGTTGGACTTCGATGTTTTCAGGGGCAAAGCCTGTGATTTCGTCGATTAATTGGAATCTTTGGCCTGATTCTGCTTTGATGACGGTGGCTTGCGCGTTTGAGAGTCTGGCAGCCGGGTTGGCAATTTCGCCATTAGCTTTTAGGATTTGTAATGCGATACTCATATGGAATTCCTTCTATTTTATTGATTAATAATGGTTTGCGAGCCGTAAACGTTGATTTGCACGCGGCGGTTCGGTTGGTTACAAGCAAGGCGCGATTCGCGGTTATTCGGATGGCGGGCGGCGCAGTCGGTTATGAGCGGTTCGTTTTTGCCGCGTCCTTCCGTGCTGATGAGGTTGCGTTGATGCCGTTAGACTGCAGGGCTTGCTTAACGGTATCGGCACGATCTCTGGAGAGCTTCATGTTGTAGGCATAAGAACCGTCGGGATCGGTATGCCCGATAACGGCGATATTGGTGATTTGGTTCATATACTGCTGCATGTCTTGCGAGATGGCTTGGATTTCCGCCTTACCACGCTCAAGCATATTGGCATAGTCGAATTTATCGAATTTGAATAATGCCGAGGCTTCTAAAGTGTATTGCTTGAGTATTTTTTGTCCGCAAGTGCTTTGACGATCTAGGCGCGGCAGGGTGTGGTTTTGCCGCAGGAGTTTTTGTCCAATCACAGCTTGCAATCCTGTTTTGTGCGTCAATCGGACGTACTGCAACGCCATAATCCGCATCAGGCACAACTTCGAAAAAGACGATTTGATCAGGCGCAAGATTGTAGCTTGATGCCCTTGATTGTGTTTGCGCACATAAGCCGGATCTTGTTTGGCGTATTCCGCATTAATCAGCTGATTTTCAGGGCAAAGCGCAACTTGCTGATAAGCGCCTGAAAGCAAAGAGGCAATGTATTCATTGTTGGCATAAATATTGACGGCATCGCCCGGCAGAATATCGGGCGAGCGGTAGAAAATAACGCCGGCCAGATTGGGCGGCACGTATTCCGTAGGCGGGGTGTGAGAGAAATCTTCCCATATTTCAACAGGGACTTTTCCCATGCCGCAGCCATAGAGGCAGCTCATTGTAATGAGCGAATATAAAAGGGAGTTTTTGGTTTTCATCGGCTTGTTGATTGATTGAAAACGAGGAATTCTATATAAAAATCCTTTGCTTAGCAATGCTTTCTTTTGTTTTGGTTTTTTGCACTATATTTTGTGTTTGTTTGGGTTTTTATGTCTATTTCTTGTGTTTTTAAATAGTTGCAATGAGTAAGGTAAAAGCATCTTTTATTTGATTTTACCAGATGCTTTGCCTGCTTTTGTGTAAAATTTACGGCTTAATTGTTTGAGGTGATGATGGCGGTTCGAGTACAGGATATTGATGTTTACGGACGCGGGGTGGCGCGCGATGAGGGGCGGATTGTGTTTATCGAGGGCGCTTTGCCCGATGAATTGGTCGATTATCAGCCGCTGAAGCGGCAAAAAGCGTTTTCTTGAGGCGAAGGTCGGGCGGATTTACGAGGAATCGCCTGCGCGTATCGCGCCGCTGTGTCCTTATTATGAGCAATGCGGCGGCTGTGCTTTGCAGCATTTCGCTTTTGAGGCGCAGGTGCAGGCTAAGGAGCGGTTTTTCACTCAGCGGTAGTGGTCTGAAAAGTATGCTGAAATAAAAATAAGGAAGACAACTTGGACAAAAGATGCTAATTTGAGGTTATGAAAACACAAATTACTATCAGATGCCCAAGCTGTCTAAGCTTAAGTATAAAGAAAAATGGTTGGAAAATCTACGGCAAACAGAACTACCAATGTAAAAGCTGTGGAAGGCAATTCATTCATGAAACAGAACTAACCTATAAAGGCTGTCAAAGCTTTATCGAAGACAAAATACGGCTAATGCTTGTTCGGGGCTGTAGCATTGCAGACATTGTTGTTATCGAGCAAGTGAGCAAATACAAAGTATTGAATGTACTTGTTCAGTCTGACTTGACCATTAAGCCTAAACAGCAATACTACCGAAAACTGCAAGTCGATGAGTTTTGGACGTATGTCGGCAACAAGAAAAACAAAGTGTGGCTAGTGTATGCTTACGACCCACAAACAGGTGAGATTGTTGCCTTTGTTTGGGGCAAACGCAATCTAGCAACCGCAAGACAGCTAAGAGCCAAGCTTGACGAATTGGGTGTTGATTTTGGTTATGTCTGTTGTGACAATTGGGATAGTTTCTTAACGGCTTTTGACTTTGATTTTAAGAAAGTTGGCAAACGCTATACCACGCATATTGAAGGCAATAACAATCGGTTCAGACAACGGCTTAGGCGAGTGTTTAGAAAAACGTGCTGTTTCTCTAAAAAACTCGCTAATCATTTTAAAGCGTTTGATTTGCTGTTCCACTATGTTAATTATGCTTGGGTCTAGTCAGCATACTTTTTAGACCAGTGCCAACTATTTTATGTGGCGAAAATTTATCCAAGTTGGTTAAGGAAAACAACAATGCACTTAAAACCCAAATTAAAACGCGTGGGCAACAAGTTGCCCACCCTACGCTTGCTTTGCCAACTACCGTCAATGGTTAGGGAGCGACTACATGTTGGGTAGTCTTAAACTGGATCCCAACAACTTGCATAAACGTTTGGGTGATGGTTATTACGAGCAACGCTTAATCAATGAACAAATCACAGAGCTAACAGGACATCGTCGTTTAGATGGTTATCAAAACGACGAAGAACAATTCAAAGCCTTAATGGATAAGGGCTTAAGCGCTGCACGTTCCATGAATCTCACGGTTGGCATTGCACTAAGTGCCGAGCAAGTCGCACAGCTAACCAGCGACATCGTTTGGTTGGTACACAAAGAAGTTAAGCTCCCTGATGGCAGTACGCAAACCGTATTGGTGCCACAGGTTTATGTGCGTGTGAAAAATGGCGACATAGACGGTAAAGGTGCATTGCTCTCTGGCAGCAATGCACAAATAGACGTTGCAGGCAACCTGAAAAACTCAGGCACGATTGCAGGGCGCAATGCGCTTATCATCAACACCGATACACTGGACAATATCGCTGGGCATGTTCATGCACAAAAAGCAGCCATTTCTGCCACACAAGACATCAACAATATTGGCGGTAACCTTTCTGCTGAACAGGCATTATGGTTAAAAGCAGGCAACAACATCAACAGCCAAAGCACCACCGCCGGCAGTCAAAATACACAAGGCAGCAGCACCCACCTAGACCGAATAGCAGGTATTTACATCACAGGCACAGAAAAAGGTGTTTTAGCAGCACAAGCTGGTAACGACATCAACATCATTGCCAGTCAAATCAGCAATCAATCAGAGCAAGGACAAACCCAGCTGCAAGCAGGGCGCGATATTAACCTGGATACCGTACAAACCGGCAAACATCAAGAAACCCATTTTGATGCTGATAACCATGTTATTCGTGGTTCAACTAATGAAATCGGCAGCAGCATTCAAACGCAAGGTGATGTTACCCTGTTAGCAGGCAATAACCTCAATGCCAAAGCTGCCGAAGTCAGCAGCGCAAACGGTACACTCGCTGTGTCTGCCAAAAATGACATCAACATCAGCGCAGGCATCAATACGACCCATGTTGATGATGCGTCCAAACACAAAGGCAGAAGTGGCGGTGGCAATAAATTGGTTATTACCGACAAAGCCCAGAGCCACAATGAAACCGCTCAAAGCAGCACCTTTGACGG
>NZ_UAQP01000025.1:0-2357 GCF_900445985.1 Brevundimonas vesicularis | reverse complement strand
GGCAATAACAGCGTGATGCGCAAAAGCTGGTCTTTGATTGCCAATGCGCGCAAGGCATTAGGCGATAATCAAGGCGCAATTGCGGCATCGGAAAAAAGCCGCTTCTTTCTAAATTTTAAGTACCATCCGTGTCGATTTTAGAGCCATATTTTGCCCCGCAAGGGGCTTTTGGCGTCTTTGGTGGACGGTTATCAGCCGCGCGAAGGGCAGCAGCAATTGGCAGAAGCGGTTTTCAATACCTTAAACGCCGACAGTGTCCTGCTTGCCGAAGCCGGCACCGGCACCGGCAAAACCTTTGCCTATCTTTTACCGATTCTGTTAAGCGGCAAAAAAGCCTTGGTTTCGACTGCGACGAAAACCCTGCAAGAACAAATTTTCAGCAGCGATTTGCCCTTAGTGCGCAAATTGCTCGCCAGTCCTGCCAAAGTGGCCTTACTGAAAGGGCGGAGCAATTATTTCTGCCATTATCATTATGGCAAATGGCAGGAAAGCGGCGCGAATTCCCCAATCGATCGCGCGCAAAGACGGCGCGTGGAAACCTTTATCGACCGCAGTTTGGACGGCGATTTGGTCGCTTTGGAGCTTGCCGAAGACGATCCCGTGCGCCAGCGCATCAGCAGCACGGCCGACAATTGCTTGGGACGCGACTGCGAATTTTTTGAAGAATGCTTTGTTCAAAAAGCGCGACAGAAAGCCAAAGAAGCGGATGTGGTGGTTGTCAATCATCATCTGCTTTTGGCGGATTTCGCTTTAAAAAGCGACGGCTTTGCGGAAATTTTGCCGGATATTGAAGCCTTTATCATTGACGAGGCGCATCATCTGCCGCAGACGGCGGTTAATTTCTTAGGCGAACGTTTTTCCTCACGCCAAGTGCAGTTATTTTTAGAGGAATTGCAGGCGGCGCAATTAGCCGATGCCCCTGATGCCTTGGAATTGCAAAAACAGATTGCATTGAGCCATCAAGGTTTGAATCAATTATTAAGCGAGCTGAAAAATCAGGTCGGCTTATTTGGCGAACAGCAGAGCGGCCGCGTAAGCGCCGGCAATCAATATTATGACGGCGAAGAATTGCGCGGCTTAAATGTTTTTTGGACGGCGCTGCAGGCTTTGGCGGAATGTTTGGCGGCACTCGATGCGAGCTTGAGTCCGCATCATGAGCGGAGCAAGCTCTTGGCGACTTTGGCGGAGCGTTTGGGCGAATTGCGCAGTTTGCTGATTCGTTTTTTAGATGAATTTCATCATGATAAAGCAGCATCCGATGAGAACGAAGAGAGCAATGCTTTAACGGATACCGCGCAATGGCTGGATGTGGGGCAGCGTTCCTTTGTGCTCAATGCGGTGCCGGTTAATGCGGCGAGCAAATTTGCGCAATGGATTAGTCAGTCGCAGGCAGCTTGGTGTTTTCTTTCCGCCACCTTGGCGGTGGATAATAAATTCGACCATTTCCGCCGCGAATTGGGCTTGGGGCAGAATGTGCAAACCCTGCTGCTGGGCAGTCCTTTTAACTACCGTCTGCAATCTCTGCTTTATCATCCGCCGCAATTGCCGCCTCCGAATGCCGAGCATTACACCGCCGCTTTGATGCAAGCCGCATTGCCGGTGCTTAAACGTAGCAAAGGGCGCGCCTTTTGCCTGTTTACCAGTTATCGTGCCATGCATGAGGCGAAAGCCTGTCTGGAAGACGAGGATTTCACGCTTTTCGTGCAGGGAGAAATGCCGAAAACGCAATTATTAAGCGAATTTCGCCGTAGTGAGCGTGGTGTACTGCTGGCTACTGCCAGTTTTTGGGAGGGTGTGGACGTACGCGGCGACCGCTTGGTCTGCGTCGTGATTGACAAATTGCCTTTTGCCGCGCCCAATGATCCGGTAACCAAAACGCGGCACCGTCTGTTGGAAGAAAAAGGACTGTCGCCTTTTATTCACGACAGCCTGCCGCAGGCGGTAATCACGCTCAAACAAGGCGTGGGACGTTTGATTCGCGACAGTGCCGATTACGGCGTATTATTGATCGGCGATCCGCGTCTGACCGGCAAGGGCTACGGCAAGATTTTTCTCGACAGTTTGCCACGCATGACTCGCACCACCGATTTATCCATTGTTGACCGTTTCTTTACTTATCATGAACCATCATCCTGATTTATCGCGCCCGCTGTTGGCGATTGACACTTCCACGCCTGCCGCTTCCGCCGCCCTGCGTTGCCAAGGCATCATTACGGCGGAATGTCATCAAGGGCATGCCAAGCATACCGAAGTGCTGTTGCCGATGATTGATCGCCTACTGCAGGCGGCGGGACTGAATATCGCCGATTTGGGCGGTATCATCATCAGCGCAGGACCGGGGGCGTTTACGGGTTTGC
>NZ_UAQP01000013.1:0-4776 GCF_900445985.1 Brevundimonas vesicularis | reverse complement strand
CATGTTTGAGCAATTTATCAACCGCCAAAGCAGCGGAAAATCCTGCCGTGCCTAATAACATCGCGGTTTTGCTCGTCCAAGCGCTTGGTATAGGAACGATACTGTCGGTATTGACCGCAATCATTTGCGCCAAACCGCCGTTCACTTGCTCGCCCAGACCGGCACCCGCCACCAAGACCGCATCGCCCTTTTGCCACCTAGCATCCGCAGAAGCCTGCACTATGCCTGCCGCATCAATACCGGCAATCAGCGGATACTGCCGCATCACTTTTCCGCCGCCGGTAATCGCCAGCATATCTTTATAATTCAGAGCACTATATTGCACCGCAATTTGCACTTCTCCGCTAGGCGGCACAGCATCTTCCACCAGACAAGCATTTGCCTGCGGATATCCATAAATTCGTATGGCTCGCATGAATCCCGCTGAAAAAGGCATAGTGTAAGCAAGGAATTGTCTTTATGCCACAATCGGGCGATAATCCGCGCCTGCTAAGGTTTCAACACACAGGACAACACATAAAGCGTCGCTCTAAGTGTTGCCATGAACATGAATAGGAAGCGCTTACTGCTGCTCCCGATAAAATCCTACTGCCATCAATGGCGGGGGTCAACCGAAAAGGAATTTTTGATGAAAGTTAACATTATTCTGGCGGTGGAATCGTCCTGCGACGAAACAGGCGTGGCGATTTACGACTGCCGACGCGGCGCGCTCGCCAATCAAGTATTCAGCCAAATCGACATGCACCGTGCCTACGGCGGCGTAGTACCCGAACTGGCGGCACGCGACCATCTCAAACGCCTACCGCCTCTGCTGCAACAAGCCCTTGCCGAGGCAAAATTAAGCCTGCAAGACATCGATGCGATTGCCTACACCGCAGGTCCGGGGCTGCTCGGTGCATTAATGACCGGCGCAGGCTATGCCCGCAGCCTTGCCTATGCGCTTAATATCCCTGCCTACCCCATTCATCATATGGAAGGACATCTACTCTCGCCCTTATTGGCGGCCGAACAGCCCGAACTGCCCTTTCTCGCCCTACTGGTTTCAGGCGGACACACGCAAATCCTCGCTGTCGATGCCATCGGACAATACCGTCTGCTCGGGCAAACCCTAGATGACGCCGTAGGCGAAGCCTTCGACAAAACCGCAAAAATCATGGACTTCCCTACCCCGGCGGACCGGAACTTGCCGCCCTTGCCCGACAAGGCAACCCGAAACGCTACGACATGCCGCGCCCTATGACTAACCGCCCGGGGCTGGATTTCAGCTTTTCGGGGTTAAAAACCCATGTCCGCCTGCTTATCGAACAAGAACCCGCCGAGGCGCATGCCGACATTGCCGCCAGTTTTCAACACACCATTGTCGAGACCCTGCTCATCAAATGCCAACGTGCTTGGCAGGAAAGCGGCTACCGCGATTTAGTCATCGCAGGCGGCGTATCCGCCAATCAAGTCTTGCGCAGCGGACTGGAAAAAAAAGCGCAAGCCTTAAAACGCCGGGTCTTCTTTCCCGAACTCGCGCTATGCGGCGACAATGCCCTAATGATTGCCCATGCCGCCGCCCGCCGCCTCGACATCGGCAAAAGCGCGGATTTATCCCTAGACATCAAAGCGCGTTGGTCATTGGAAGCACTCTCCGCCTAAAATGCGTCGCTTGCCTAAAGCCGCTCGGCAAGCGACAATGCGCCTTTTTCCGAGGACAATATGGCGGACTTCTCTCGCATCGAACTGCTGGCCGATAGCAGCATTCTGGAACAACACGAATTTCCTTTATTTGAATATACGGGACTCTATCTGCAACTGCGCAGCCAAGCGCAAGCCATGGACTACTGCTGCATTGTGGTTGACCAACAAGAAGCGCAGGATGCCGATGATGAAAAACTGCTCAACCTTGTCGCCGCTTCGGGCTATGTGGACGATGACAGCGATATTACCTTCCGCATCAGCAAAGCCGAGCAATATTTCTATACCTATTTCAATTTCAAAGCGCATGATGCGCATCTAAGTGATTCAACGGACTAATGCCGGTTTTTTTATTCAAGAGAGGATAAAAAATTATCCCCGAACATCAACTGAAATCTTCGGGGATAAATCAGCATCTAAAACAAGGATAAGATTATTAGTGCTGCTGTCTATGCGGAAAACGCTCGCGCGGATTGCCAAAAATCATGGCAATCATCAATAAAGCGGCGAATGCCAAAAGAGACCACAGTGGAATGGATAAGCCTAAAAATTTATCGACGACGGCACAATCACCGGTGCCCTGCATTGATTGCAACAAACCATTCCAAAATCCATTCTTATCTAAAGTGCCCCAGAAATCGAAGCCGCAGGCAGGAATTTCGCCGGCAGGCAAACTTTGAATATGCAAATGTCTGGCACTTAAGCCCAAGCCGAAAAAAATGCCCGCATATTTGCCAATCATCAATATCGTGCGGCTTATCGGTTTTACAGGCCAAAAAACCGCTTCCAATATCATAAAGCTTCCTGCTATTGCGAATGCGAGCCGCTGCATCATGCACAGCGGACAAGGTGCCAGATAAAGCGTTTTTTCCAAATACAGCCAAGCAAAAAGAATTAAGCCCCAAGCACCTAGGCCGCTTATAAATAAAGCAATACGTTTATGTGTCTCTAACATGCTTTTTCCTATCTAATCTATAAGGCGCGCATTGTAGCAAATGCTCTTTGTACTTGGCTAAATTATCGTAAATGCCTTGTATTTTTCATAGCTGCCGCCATTGATGATACCTGTATGCAAAAAATTCGGATATCAAATGAGCGTAAACAATCAAGATCTTGTACTTAATGAAATGCGGGCAGCATTAGCCTTGCTGGAAACGGAAATGCGGACAATCGGCTGGTGGCAATCCCAAGCGCCGCCGGTAGAAGCACTGAACAGCAAAGAGCCTTTTTGCATAGATTATTTGCGTTTTAGCGAATGGCTGCAATGGGTGTATATCCCTAAAATGCAGGCCTTTATGAATCAAACAGGCCGTCTGCCTGCCCAAAGCAATTTACTAGCGATTGCAGAAGAAGCATGGAAAGGCAGCGACCACGACAGCACGGGCTTATTGCAAATAATTGAATTATTAGATGCCTTAGTCATGGGCGATGCCAAAGACAAATGGCAGGCCGTCATCGGGCAAAGATTATCTTAACCGGGAAAAACGCATTGTTTCAGCTGAATCATTTGCGAGTCCTCGGCATGATGCAACAACATCTGAGATACGCGTTCCTGCCATAATCGGGCAAAACGGCTTTGCTCTTGCGCATCCGCCAATCCGCTCATCACTTTCGGCATTAAAGCGCGCATCTCTTCCGACCAAGGCACAATCTCCGTATTCAGCGCGATGCTTACCGCATCGCCGTTATCTTGGCGGCGCATCAGCATTACTGCTTCAATATCGGCATTAAATTGCAATAAATTTCTGCGCTTAAACAAAGCTTGCGCGCCAATGCCGGCAAAGCCCGTATCGCTTGCCGCGCCCGTGAGCAATTGCACAATACTCGCCATGACGCCGGTAGTGCCGCTATCCGGCGATTGAGCAAAAAATACTTCTATTTCGCCGCGTTGGGCAAGCTCTTCGCCGTATAAAGCTTTAATGCCTGCCAAGGTCATTAAATAGGCGGCGGCAACCGTCGGACAAGAATGCCCCGCCAATTTTACGGCATCCGCATAGCGGTATTGCAGCAATCCCGAATCTGCCGCACCCAAAAACCATGCCAATTTATCTTGAATATGCAAGATAGGCGCTTGGGCGAAAAAAATCCGGAAAACCTTCGCTGTCAAAGATGAGGCTCATACTGTACTCCTAATAAGATATATTATTTGCCGATGCAAAATCCTGAAAAGATTTCGCCTAATAAATCATCGGCATGAACTTTGCCGGTAATTTCGCCCAAATCATCATGCACAAGCCGCAAATCTTGAGCCAATAATTCGGCAGCGCGATGTCCTTGGAATGCCTGCCATGCCTGTAGAAAATGCCGCTGTGCCTTATCCAAAGCGCGAATATGGCGCTCCCGCGCAATAAAAGGCGCCTCGCTTTCCGTTTTGCCTGCCAATTGGGCGATTTTCTTGCGCACCGCTTCCAAACCCTGCCCCGTTTTGGCGGATAGCCATAAGCCGTCTTGATATTGTGCTTGCAGCGAAGCATCCGCCAAATCCGCTTTGTTGTAGAGTTTTACAATCGGGCTATTGCCGGCGCGCTCGCGCAACTGCGTTTCCAAATCTAGGATTTCTGCCGCATCCATATCATCTGCGGCAATCAGCAAGGCAATCAGTTGGGCATGCTGAATCGCCTGATGGCTGCGGCGAATGCCCTCTTGTTCGACAATATCTTCGCTTTCGCGCAATCCCGCCGTATCCACCAGATTGATGGGAATGCCTTCAATGATAATGGATTCGCGCAAGATATCGCGCGTAGTGCCGGCAATATGCGTCACAATCGCGCGATCTTCGCCGGAAAGCGCATTTAAAAGGCTGGATTTGCCCGCATTCGGTTTGCCTGCCAAGACTAAATCGATGCCCTCATTAAGCAATTTGCCTTGCTCGGATTGCTGCAATAAGGCGGAGAGTTTCTCGCCCCAAGCTAAAAGACGCGCTTCGATATTGCCTTCGCTGATAAAATCGATTTCCTCTTCCGGAAAATCCAGCGCCGCTTCGATATAAACGCGCAGCTGCAAAATCTCATCAGCCAAGCTATTTACCTGACGAGAAAATTCCCCTTGCAAGGAACGGTTTGCCGCCTGCATTGCCGCCATAGAACGCGCGGCAAT
>NZ_UAQP01000020.1:0-4132 GCF_900445985.1 Brevundimonas vesicularis | reverse complement strand
TGCTCGTCGGGGTAATCATCGCTTATCAGCTTTATAATCCACATTTTCTTGAAAATATTCCTTGGTTGCACTTTGGACGTTTACGCCCTGTGCATACCAGCGGCGTAATTTTTGCTTTCGGCGGCAATGCCCTATTTGCTACTTCTTATTACATTGTGCAACGCACTTGCGGCGTACGCCTGTGGTCGGACAAATTGGCGGCCTTTACCTTCTGGGGCTTCCAATTGGTCTTGCTCTTGGCGGTATTGAGCTATATCTTCGGCTACAGCCAAGGCAAAGAATATGCCGAGCTGCCCTGGGTGCTGGACATTCTGCTGGCGGTGGTCTGGGTGGTCTATGGTGCGGTCTTCTTCATCACCATCGGCAAGCGCAAGGAAAAGCATATTTATGTGGGCCTGTGGTTCTACGGCGCCTATATCATCGCCGTGGCGATTCTGCATATCTTCAACAACCTGGCCCTGCCTATCGATTTGTTCCACTCCTATCCTTTCTACTCCGGCGCGGTGGATGCCATGGCGCAGTGGTGGTACGGTCATAATGCGGTAGGCTTCTTCTTAACCGCAGCTTTCTTAGGCATGATGTATTATTTTGTTCCTAAGCAAGCCGGTCGCCCGATTTTCTCTTACCGTCTTTCTATCATGCATTTCTGGTCGCTGATTTCCATCTACATGTGGGCAGGTCCGCACCATTTGCATTACACCGCTTTGCCTGATTGGACGCAATCATTAGGTATGGTGTTTTCAGTAATTCTGTGGGTGCCTTCATGGGGCGGTATGATCAACGGCATGATGACGCTGTCAGGTGCTTGGGATAAATTGATTACCGACCCGATTATCCGCTTTCTGTTCTTAGCACTGTCTTTCTACGGCATGAGTACTTTCGAAGGACCGATGATGGCAGTGAAAACCGTTAATGCCTTATCGCACTATACCGAATGGACAGTTGCTCACGTGCACTCCGGCGCTTTGGGCTGGGTAGCGATGATTACCATGGGTTCTCTATACCATATGCTGCCGCGTTTGTACGGTAAAACCGAGATGTATTCGACTAAACTTATTTTCGTTCACTTCTGGTTGGCAACCATCGGTATCTTGCTTTACACCACATCTATGTGGGTGGCGGGCATCATGGAAGGCTTGTTGTGGCGCGAAACTTTCCCGGATGGCACCTTAACCTACTCATTCCTTGAAATCGTAGATAAGAAGTACATCTATTGGTTTGTACGCCTGATCGGCGGTGTGGTATTCCTCACGGGCATGTGCTTAATGGCTTATAACTGCTTGATGACCTTGCCGCGCAAAGACGAAGCCAAGCGCAGCGCGCAAGCGGTTAATCCGCAAACAGCATAAGCCGACAAGGAGAATAAAAAATGAAATTCAGTCATGAGAAAATTGAAAAAAGCATTGTATTGCTCGGCGTACTCTCTACCTTAACGGTCATTTGGGGCGGACTGGTGCATATCGTTCCTTTACTTAACGATAAATCGGTGCGTCCTGATACCGAGAATACCTTTGTTAAACCTTACGATCCTCTGCGTTTGGCGGGTTTTAACATTTATGTACGCGAAGGCTGCTATAACTGCCATTCGCAAATGATTCGCCCCTTCCGTTGGGAGACCGAGCGTTACGGACATTATTCTTTGGCGGAAGAATCCGCTTATGATCGTCCCTTCCAATGGGGTTCAAAACGTACAGGTCCTGATTTGGCGCGTGTGGGCGGCAAATATTCGGATGAATGGCATATGCTGCATTTGATTGATCCCCGCAGCCGTGTGCCGCAGTCGAATATGCCTTCTTTCCCTTGGTTGGCAGATACTGAGGCGAATGTGGATTTAACGCAAAAAAGCATTAAAACCAAAATCAAATTGGGCGAACCTTATACGGCGCAAAACTTCCCTGAGCAAGCCGGTGGGGCAACAGGCAATACTTTGTTGACCAATGAGCAGATTGATGCCTGGGTAGTGGAGTCTTTGCAAGGCAAAACCGAGCTCGATGCGATGGTGGCTTATTTGCAGGGATTGGGACGTGCCTTTAAGGAAAAACGTTAATTATGGACATGTGGAGTTTTATTACTGTGGTGGTGTTTACGGCATTTATCGGTATTAGCCTGCTGACGATGCTGCCTACTTCGGATAATAAAAAACCCTATCAGGATGCCGAAAAACTGGCGCTCAAAGATGATGATTCAGAACTCATTACGCCGCGGCATCCGACATCAGACAAGAGGACAAAATCATGACAGTTGCGCTCTTTATTGGCATCGTAACGATTATACATATCGTGGGTTATGCCGTTTTTGTATATTGGACAACGCGCCTATCACCGGAAGATGTGCCTGACGGTGAGATTATTGACCATACTTGGGACGGCGATTTAAGAGAGGTGAATAACCTTTCGCCGCGTTGGATTGTAGTATTGTTCTACGCCATGATTCTTTTTGGCGCAGTGTATTTATTAGCTTATCCGGGCGTATTCGGTGATAAATTCCAAGGCTTTTTAGGTTGGTCGCAAATCGGGCAATATGAGCAGGAAAAAGCCGAAGATGACTCACGCTCGGAAACCTATTTCAGAGTATATGCGGATAAAAGCGTAGAAGAACTGGCTAAAATGCCGGCGGCGGTGGCTTCTGGTCAGCGGATTTTCTTAAATAACTGTGCGGTTTGCCACGGACAAAATGCCAAAGGTGCTGCATTAGGCTATCCCGATTTAACCGACGACGATTGGATTTGGGGCGGTGATGAGGCGGCTTTGATTGCCACCATTACCCATGGCCGCAACACAATTCCCGGACAAGGCATGCCGGCAGGTGGCGCATTGATTGATGTGAATAATCCGCAGCCGGATGACGAGCATAAATTAGATGCGGTGGCGCATTACGTTCGTCAATTGGGCGGTCATGATGTTGATGCGACTTTGGCGGCAGAAGGTAAAATCTTATACGAGCAATCCTGTATTGCCTGCCATGGTGCTGACGGCACAGGAAACACTTTGCTTGGCGGACCGAACTTAGCCGATGATATTTGGCTTTACAGCGTGGACGGCAATATCGAAGATATTAAGGCGCAAATTGTTAATCCTGTGAATAATGTGATGCCGGCTTGGCAGGAATGGTTAAACGAAGGTCGCATTAAAGTAGTTGCTGCTTACGTTTACTCATTAAGCAATAAAGAGTAAGATGCCTAGATAATTTATAGGCACAAGCCCGACATTGTGTCGGGCTTTTTTCATAAGCGGCACAAAACGCAGCGAGTTTATTCTATAACATCAATTTCGCCGCTTGTTAAAGCATGAGGTAAACATGGCAAGTCAAACGCTTTACGAAAAACACGTCAAAATAAGACCGCGTCCTGTGCGCGGACGCTTTCAAAATCTGCGCATCACATCCTTATTAGTCTTACTCGGCATTTTTCACATTCTGCCTTTATTCCAATGGAATGGACGGCAGGCGATTTTATTTGATTTGAGCGAGCGGCGTTTTTTTGTATTCGGACTAAATATCTGGCCGCAAGATTTTATTTTATTGGCTTTTGTCTTATTAGGCTTGGCGCTGATTTTATTTTTTGCCACCTCTTTATTGGGGCGCGTATGGTGCGGCTATGCCTGTCCGCACACGGTTTATAATGAAGTCTTTATGTGGCTGGAGCAGAAATTTGAAGGCAACCGTTCCGAGCAATTGAAATTGGCACGCCAACCCTGGACGAGTAAGGAAAAATGGCTTAAACGCGGCGGTAAATATCTTTCTTGGTTCGCGGTAGTGGTTTGCACAGGCATTGGTTTTGTAGGCTATTTCACGCCGATTCGCGAATTAGTCGTGGATTTCTTCACGCTTAAAGCAGCGCCGACACATTATTTTTGGATTGCCTTTTACGGCGGCTTTACTTGGCTGCAAGCCGGCATTGTGCGCGAGCAATTCTGCAAATATATGTGTCCTTATGCGCGTTTTCAGGGCGCGATGTTTGACCGCGATACTTTGATTATCGCCTATGATGAAAATCGCGGCGAGCCGCGCCGGCGTTTGAAAAAAGCCGATCGCGAGAATCCCGAACATCTCGGTTTCTGCGTCGATTGCACCATGTGCGTGCAGGTCTGCCCCACAGGGATTGATATTCGCGAAGGATTGCAATTGGAATGTA
>NZ_UAQP01000001.1:0-6063 GCF_900445985.1 Brevundimonas vesicularis | reverse complement strand
AAAAGGCCCGGCTGCTGCCAGCCGGGCCTTTCGCGATCACCCTTTCGGGATCAAGCCGTCTCTTCTTCCTCGGCCTTCGCGGGCGCGCTGGCGCTCGTGATGTCGAAGTCGATCTTGCCGTCCTTCAGCTGGACCCTGACGTGTCCGCCGCGCGTCAGACGCCCGAACAGGATGTCGTCGGCCAGCGGCTTCTTGATCGAGTCCTGGATGACCCGCGCCAGCGGACGCGCGCCATACAGTTCGTCGAAGCCGTTCTTGGCCAGCCAGTCGGCGGCTTCGTCGGTCAGTTCGATGGTGATGTTGCGGTCCGCCAGCTGGGCTTCCAGCTGAAGGATGAACTTGGTCACCACCGAGCGGATCGTGTCGGCCTGCAACGGCTTGAAGGCCACGATGGCGTCCAGGCGATTGCGGAACTCCGGCGCGAACAGGCGCTGGATGGCCTTGTCATCCTCGCCCTCGACCTTGCCCCGGCCAAAGCCGATGGAGGCGCGGGCGTTGTCGGCGGCCCCGGCGTTGGTCGTCATGATCAGGATGACGTTCCTGAAATCGACCTTCTTGCCGACCGCATCGGTCAGCATGCCGTTGTCCATCACCTGAAGCAGGATGTTGTAGACATCCGGGTGCGCCTTCTCGATCTCGTCCAGCAGCACGACAGCGTGCGGATGCTGATCGACGGCGTCGGTCAGAAGCCCGCCTTGGTCATGTCCGACATAGCCGGGAGGCGCGCCGATCAGACGGCTGACCGTGTGGCGCTCCATATATTCCGACATGTCGAAGCGCTGCATCTCTATGCCCAAGGTGGCGGCGAGCTGCTTGGCGACCTCGGTCTTGCCGACGCCGGTCGGGCCGCTGAACAGGAAGCTGCCGATCGGCTTGTTCGGATCACGAAGACCCGCCCGCGCCAACTTCATGGCCGCCGACACCTGCTCGATGGCCTGTTCCTGACCGAAGACCGCACGCTTCAGGTCGGTTTCCAGCTCGCGCAGGCTTTCCGTGTCGGACTTGGACACCGACTTGGCCGGGATACGGGCCATCTTGGCGATAACGGCCTCGACCTCCTTCTGACCGATGACCTTCTTCCTCTTGGATTCGGTCAGCAGCATCTGCGACGCCCCGGCCTCGTCGATCACATCGATCGCCTTGTCCGGCAGTTTCCGGTCGGTCATGTAGCGCGCCGACAGCTCCACCGCCGTGCGCACGGCGCTGTCGGTATAGCGGACCTTGTGGTGCTGCTCGTAGTAGGTCTTCAGACCCTTCAGGATCTTCACCGTATCCTCGACCGTCGGCTCATTGACGTCGATCTTCTGGAAGCGACGCACCAGGGCGCGGTCCTTCTCGAAGTGCTGGCGATATTCCTTGTAGGTCGTCGATCCCATGCAGCGCAACGTGCCGGACGCCAAGGCCGGTTTCAGCAGGTTCGAGGCATCCATCGCCCCGCCCGAAGTTGCGCCCGCGCCGATCACCGTGTGGATCTCGTCGATGAAGAGCACGGCGTTGTCGTGGTTCTCCAGTTCTTTGACCACCTGCTTCAGGCGTTCCTCGAAGTCGCCGCGATAGCGGGTGCCGGCCAGCAACGCGCCCATATCGAGCGAGTAGATGGTGGCGTCCTTCAGAACGTCGGGCACTTCGCCGTTGACGATCTTGCGGGCCAGACCTTCGGCGATGGCGGTCTTGCCGACGCCGGGATCACCGACCAGAAGCGGGTTGTTCTTGGTCCGACGGCACAGGATCTGGATCGAGCGGTCCACCTCGGCCTGACGACCGATCAGGGGATCGACCTTGCCCTGGCGCGACTTCTCGTTGAGGTCGACGCAATAGGCTTCCAGCGCCTCGCCGCCCTGTTTCACGGCGGAAGCATCCTCGGCCTCTTCGGGCGAAGCGCCCTTGGCCGGACGCGCCTCGTTAGCGCCTGCCTTCTTGGCGATGCCGTGAGCGATGAAGTTGACCGCGTCATAGCGCGTCATGTCCTGCTCTTGCAGGAAGTAGGCCGCGTGGCTCTCGCGCTCGGAGAAGATGGCGACCAGCACGTTGGCGCCGGACACTTCCTCGCGGCCGGACGACTGGACGTGGATCACCGCGCGCTGGATCACGCGCTGGAAGCCGGCGGTCGGCTTGGCGTCCTCGCCGTCGCTGGTGGCCAGGGCGGCCAGGTCGTTGTCGACATAGAGGGTCAGCGCCGCTTTCAACGCAGACAGATCGACGTTGCAGGCCTGCATGACGCCGGTCGCGTCGGGATCGTCGATCAGCGCGAGCAGCAGGTGCTCAAGCGTCGCATACTCGTGCCTGCGCGCATTGGCGTATCCCACCGCGCGGTGCAGGGTTTCTTCGAGAGGACGAGGGACAGGGCAAAAAAGGCATATGGCGATCGGAGCTGTTCACTGAGGCGTCAACCTGAGCCGTTGACCGCCTTGGATCACGTGAAATCTTTGTCCCTTCCGTGACTGGACGCGCTTCAATTCAGGCCATCATTCCCTATTTGAGAGCAAGACGACTCCCGATTACGGAACACGAATGCCCATTCAAAGGCCCGGTGAGACCGGCGGCGTCAAGGAACCGCCGTCGTCACCGAAACAAAGCCGAAGCTGCAAAAGCCCTCGCTCTATCGAGTGCTGATTCTGAACGACGATTATTCGCCGATGGAATTCGTCGTCTATGTGCTGGAGCGGTTCTTCCAGAAGAGCCGGGAAGAGGCCACCCGCATCATGCTGCATGTGCATCAGCATGGCGTCGGCGTCTGCGGCGTCTTCACCTACGAGGTCGCCGAGACAAAGGTCGCGCAGGTCATCGAGACGGCGCGCCGCCACCAGCACCCTCTGCAATGCACGATGGAAAAGGACTGAGAGGAGCCTCCCTATGCCTTCATTTTCCCGTCCTCTCGAAGAAACCCTGCACCGCGCGGTGGGATACGCCAATGCGCGCAGGCACGAGTATGCGACGCTTGAGCACCTGCTGCTCGCGCTGATCGACGATCCCGACGCGACCGGCGTCATGCAGGCCTGCAACGTCGATCTGTCTGCGTTGAAAGCGGCGCTGACCCTCTATGTCGACAACGACCTGGCCGCCCTGGCCACCAGCGACGGCGAGGACGCCAAGCCGACCGCCGGCTTCCAGCGCGTGATCCAGCGCGCGGTGATCCACGTCCAGTCGTCCGGCCGCGAGGAAGTGTCCGGCGCCAACGTGCTGGTCGCCATCTTCTCCGAGCGCGAGAGCCACGCGGCCTACTTCCTGCAAGAGCAGGACATGACGCGCTATGACGCGGTCAACTTCATCGCTCACGGCATCGCCAAGAAGGCAGGCGCTAACGAGGCGCGTCCGGCCAAGGGCGCTTCGCCCGAAGAGGCCGAGGATGCTTCCGCCGTGAAACAGGGCGGCGAGGCGCTGGAAAGCCTATTGCGTCGACCTCAACGAGAAGTCGCGCCAGGGCAAGGTCGATCCCCTGATCGGTCGTCAGGCCGAGGTGGACCGCTCGATCCAGATCCTGTGCCGTCGGACCAAGAACAACCCGCTTCTGGTCGGTGATCCCGGCGTCGGCAAGACCGCCATCGCCGAAGGTCTGGCCCGCAAGATCGTCAACGGCGAAGTGCCCGACGTTCTGAAGGACGCCACCATCTACTCGCTCGATATGGGCGCGTTGCTGGCCGGCACCCGCTATCGCGGCGACTTCGAGGAACGCCTGAAGCAGGTGGTCAAAGAACTGGAGAACCACGACAACGCCGTGCTCTTCATCGACGAGATCCACACGGTGATCGGCGCGGGCGCAACTTCGGGCGGGGCGATGGATGCCTCGAACCTGCTGAAACCGGCCTTGGCGTCCGGCACGTTGCGCTGCATGGGATCGACGACCTACAAGGAATATCGCCAGCACTTCGAGAAGGACCGCGCCCTGGTGCGTCGCTTCCAGAAGATCGACGTCAATGAGCCGACGGTCGAGGATACGGTGAAGATCCTGAAGGGTCTGAAGACCTACTACGAGCAGCACCACAAGGTCCGCTATACCGACAGCGCCGTGCGCACGGCGGTGGAGCTGTCGGCGCGCTACATGACCGACCGGAAACTGCCGGACAAGGCGATCGATGTGATCGACGAGGCCGGGGCGTCGCAGATGCTGCTGACCGAATCCAAGAGGAAGAAGGTCATCGGTCAGAAGGAGGTCGAGGCCGTTATCGCCAAGATGGCCCGTATCCCGGCCAAGTCGGTGTCCAAGTCCGACACGGAAAGCCTGCGCGAGCTGGAAACCGACCTGAAGCGTGCGGTCTTCGGTCAGGAACAGGCCATCGAGCAGGTGTCGGCGGCCATGAAGTTGGCGCGGGCGGGTCTTCGTGATCCGAACAAGCCGATCGGCAGCTTCCTGTTCAGCGGCCCGACCGGCGTCGGCAAGACCGAGGTCGCCAAGCAGCTCGCCGCCACCTTGGGCATAGAGATGCAGCGCTTCGACATGTCGGAATATATGGAGCGCCACACGGTCAGCCGTCTGATCGGCGCGCCTCCCGGCTATGTCGGACATGACCAAGGCGGGCTTCTGACCGACGCCGTCGATCAGCATCCGCACGCTGTCGTGCTGCTGGACGAGATCGAGAAGGCGCACCCGGATGTCTACAACATCCTGCTTCAGGTGATGGACAACGGCATGCTGACCGATGCGGTCGGCAAGAAGGTCGATTTCAGGAACGTCATCCTGATCATGACGACCAACGCCGGGGCCGCCGACAACGCCCGCGCCTCCATCGGCTTTGGCCGGGGCAAGGTCGAGGGCGAGGATGACAAGGCCATCCAGCGCCTGTTCGCGCCGGAGTTCCGCAATCGCCTGGACGCCATCGTGGCCTTCAAGCCGTTGCAGGCCGACACGATCCGCTCGGTGGTGACCAAGTTCATCCTTCAGCTGGAAGCCCAGCTGGCGGACCGCAACATCACCATCGAACTGACCGACGAAGCCGCCGACTGGCTGGCCAAGAACGGCTTCGACGAACTGTATGGCGCGCGTCCGCTGGCGCGGGTCATCCAGGACTCGATCAAGAAGCCGCTGGCCGACGACATCCTGTTCGGGCGTCTGACGCGCGGCGGACACGTCAGGGTCCAGCTGAAGGACGGCAAGATCGACTTCGACATCACGAGCGCCAGCGCGCCCGCGAAGGCCGAGGAAGAAGAGACGGCTTGATCCCCGAAAGGGTGATCGCGAAAGGCCCGGCTGGCAGCAGCCGGGCCTTTTTCTATACCTGCTTATAGGGCGACAGTTCTTCGGTCATCGCCCGCATCTGCGCTGCGACAGCCGGGCGTTCGCCGTCCAGATAGCGAGCGACGGGATCGCGCAGGGCGGGGTCGGCGATGAAATGGGCGGAATAGACAGGGGAGGGCAGGTAGCCGCGCGATCTTGTGGTCGCCCTGGGCCCCGGCTTCGACGCGGGACAGGCCACGCGAAATGGCGAATTCGATAGCCTTATAGTAGCAAAGCTCGAAATGCAGGAAGGGCACGTCTTCCAGCGTGCCCCACTGACGACCGTAAAGGGCGTCGCGGCGATGAAGTTCAGAGCGCCGGCGATGGGCGTCTCATCCCGAAACGCCATGACCAGGGCGATCCGGTCGGCCATTGTCGCGCCCACGCGGCTGAAGAAGTCGCGCGTCAGATAGGGCTGGCCCCATTTGCGCGAGCCGGTGTCCATGTAGAAGGCGAAGAAGGCGTCCCAGTGGGCCTCGGTGATGTCGGCGCCGGTCAGGACGCGGATATCCAAATCGGCCTGGGCGTCGCGGCGCTCGCGCTTGATGGTCTTGCGGCGGTTGGCCGACAGGGCGGCCAGGAAATCGTCGAAGGTCCGATAGCCGTTGTTGCGCCAGATGAACTGGATGTCCTGGCGCGGCAGCAGGTTCGCCTCGGTCATGGCCGACCATTCCGGCTCGGTCGGGAAGTTGACGTGAAGGGAGGAGACGCCCAGCCGTTCGACCAGGGTCACAGCCCCTTGGATCAGGGCCTGACGCACCGTCGCGGCGTCGGTCTCGAGATGGTTCAGGAAGCGCGGGCCGGTCGCGGGCGTAAAGGGCACGGCGCCCAGCAGCTTGGGATAATACCGG
>NZ_UAQP01000016.1:0-9249 GCF_900445985.1 Brevundimonas vesicularis | reverse complement strand
TTACAGGCATAACTCTCCAGTTCTCCTTCATTTTCCCCCTGTTCGCCCTAATCCAATACTCGAAGTTCTTGGTGTGGGCGTTGCGCTGCCGGTCGATGTCGAACCCGGCGTCCCGGATGACGTCCAGGTCGTTGCTGATGCGCCGACCGAGCTGGGCGGGTGATACCGCCCCATAAAGTGTGTCTGATGAGAGGCAAAAGAAAAGGTCTCTCAAATTTTTGTAAGAATGTTTTAGCAAACGCAATCCAAAAAAGAGAGAGACCCTATGAACAGTTTACAACTAAGCCCAAAGCAGCTACAAGAAATTTGTCATGATTTTACCAACAAGCCCAATGGCATCAATACGCTACTATCTATTATGTTGAACAGCTTGATGAAAGCCGAGCGCAAGGACTTTTTAGTCTCAAATCATTGCCATGGTAATAAAGCTAATGGCTACCGAAGTCTACGCGGACTGGGTATTGGTGAGCAGATTGAGTTAGCGATTCCTAGAGATCGTTTAGGACAATTTAAGCCTCTTCTGCTATAGTCAAAGAAATCAAAAAGAGTTACAAATCCACAGGAAGTAAAAGAATAGTTTATCGATGCAATTTAATCGCCAATCCTTGCGTTTACGTTTAAGCCAAGCCCACATTTTCTCGATTGGGTTCAGATCCGGACTGTATGGCGGCAGCCATAAAATATGATGTCCCGCATCTGCAATAAGCTCTTGGGTATCCTGTCTTTTGTGAAAGCTGGCATTGTCCATAATAATGACGCTGTTTTCAGGCAATTGTGTTAACAGCAATTCTTCTACCCAACAATGAAATACATCACTATTAATACTGCAATCGTAAAGCCCTACCGCAAACAACTTGTTCTTATGTATTGCCCCAATAGCATTGCTTTGATTCTTGAGTTGCCAGTTGTACTTTCCTAAACAAGGACAGCCTTTGTGGGAATAGCCGTAAGCTCTGTTCTCATGAGATTTAAAGCCGCTTTCATCTAAGTAAATCAGGGTTCTGCCTTCAGCTTCAAATGCCGCTAACTGCTTAAGAAATAATAGGCGCTGTTGTTTGTCTGCTTTCGGATGAATTAAGGTCTTTTTTTTCGAGTAATGCCGACACGTTTTAATGCTATGGCAATAGCTCTGTCGCTACAGTTAAAGCGTCTTGCCCGTTCATAGCAATAGTCATCAGGATAAGCTTGGACGTCAGCCATTAAAGCTTCATTATCGATTTTTGCCGGTTTGCGTTCGTACTTCTTGCGTTCTATGCTTTTCTTCCAACGTTGAATAGTTGTTGCGCTGAGTCGATATTCTTCAACAAGCTTTCTGTAGCTATGACCTGATGCCAGCTTGTTCAATATCATTTGTCTGTAATCTTTTGAGTATGCCATAAGTTTTAGTGTAACTGTTTTTTGATTCCTTGACTATAGAAGTCATGCGTGAGCAGCAGGATATGCTGAATGAGCTGTGTTTTGAGTTATATGCCAACGGCTTAACTACCCGTCAGATCGAAAGCATTACTGAAAACATCTATGGCAAAAAGCTTTCCAAAAGCGCGGTATCACGCATCACCGAAAGCCTGTATGAGGACATGAAAGCCTTTCGAGAACGACCGCTAGAGCCCATTATCCCATCATCTATTTGGATGCCACCTACGTCAAAACCAAACGTGAGACCGTCTCTAGCGAAGCGTACTATGTTGTGCTCGGCGTGAAGCTGGACAAAACCCGCGAGGTGCTCGGTATCTACAACGCCCCCACAGAATCTGCCGGCACTTGGGACAGCATCTGCCAAGACCTGAAAGAAAGAGGGATACAGCGCATTGAGTTAGCTATC
Organism: Brevundimonas vesicularis; assembly: GCF_900445985.1. Taxonomy (GTDB): domain Bacteria; phylum Pseudomonadota; class Alphaproteobacteria; order Caulobacterales; family Caulobacteraceae; genus Brevundimonas; species Brevundimonas vesicularis_D. Next base: position 7,427 of record NZ_UAQP01000016.1, on the reverse strand, counting down.
ATCGATGACTTGAAAGGGCTGGATCAGAGGATTGAAAAACACTTTGCCTGGCGCATACAAAAGTGCGTACTGCACCTGAAAAGACGCCTACTCAGTCAAAGCAAAACCAGCCATAGAGCGGAGCTGGCACAAGATTTAAAAGACGTCTTCTGTGTGGGCAAACATGACAGTTTATCGGCATCTACTGAACGTGCTAAAGCCTGTTATCAGAAATGGAAGAAATACTACCCGCAAGCTCTTGCCATATTGGCTGATAAGGACAAGCTAAGCTACTATTTAACCTATCTGCATTATGAAAACGAGATACAAAATATGATTTACACCACGAATCAAATTGAGCGGTTGAACAAATCCTTTAAACGCACTTTAAAGATACGCAACAGCATGCCCAATGTAGATTCTGTATTAACGCTGATGAGTAAAACTGCTATTGATATGGGTGAAACAACTTACCGTTACCCATTGAGCCGTTTTGCAGATTCATTACTTTTTAGCTAAACTGCCTATGCTGACTTTCTTGCAAAAAGACACACTTTTTGGGACGGTATCGATACGGAATGGCATATACCAGCCGAGCGCATGAAAATGAAACGCCCGCATATCGTTCCCTTATCTGATTGGGCATTGGCGATATTAGCCGAATTACGCCAACTTAACCGCTATCACAGCCCTTATTTTCTGACAGGCAACCGCAATAAGCCAATCAGCGATATGACCCTATCCAAAGCAATGAAAAGAATGGGCTATGACGGGATTGCCGTAGCTTATCGGTTTAAGCAATGATTGTTAAAGTATTAATTGAATCAGCATGCTATAGATGCTGTTTCATTACATGGTCATGGTCGGCAAGCCGGTATTGAGCATTTTACCAAGTGCGTTTTCAATGGCTTCACGAATTTTTGGGGCTTCTTTTCCACGCAGTTGGACGCCGATGCCCGGAACGCGTTTGACGGCGGCTTTAGGCGGGTTCAGCCATACGATGCGTCCGGAGGCGGCGAATTTGCCAAATTCTTCGGGCAGTTTGAGAAAGACGAAGACTTCTTGTTCTAGGCTGAAGTTTTCTTCGGTGGGATAGAATAGTCCGCAGCCGTCCACATAGGGCATGTAGGATTGATAGAGGCTGCGAGTGTCTTCGAAATCTAGGCGGATGACACCTTTTTTCAGTTTGGATTGGGCTTGTTGCTGTTCACTCATAGGATGGGATTCCTTGTTTCCATGTGATGTAAAAGTAGGGTTTTGCTTTGTAATGACCAGTTTAGCGGCTGGCGCTTGCTGCGGCGCAGTTTGCACAGCGCGGCATAAAGGTGGTGTATGCGGTGGATATCAATCTGCGCGAGTTGCTCTATGTGTTGGGCGGAATTTTGCCAATTTTGCGGGGTGCTGTCTAGTTGTATCCACGCGATGAGGCGTTCGCATTGGTAGCAGAGGAGGTCTAATTGTTCTTCCGGCGGATAGTTGTCCAGTATTTGCAGGAATTGCCGCTGTTGTTTCGGCTGCGCGCAGTAGCGGATAAAGTCGGCAAAGCGCGCAAGGGGATTGGCTTGTTCGCGTTGTGCGTAGGCAAGGAAGGGGTTGTTGCGATAGAGGGCTAAGAGTTGTTCGGCTTCTGCGCTGTCTATGCCTTGCGTGATGAGCCAGTCTCGAGCTTGCGCAAGGTCGGCTTGGGGTACTTGGTAGCTTTGCGAGCGGCTTAAGATGGTGGCTTTTACGGCGCGACGCGAGGGGGCGCTGAGAATAAAGTGGTTATGCGAGCTGGGTTCTTCTAGGGTTTTGAGCAGGGAGTTGAGGGCGCTTTCAAAGTATTTGTCGATATTTTTTAGGTAGATGAAGCGGTGTTTGCCGATACTGGGGGTGTTGCTGAGTTTGGCGATGAGTTCGCGCACGGCTTCTATGTTAAGGGTGTCGTGGGCGATGATGATGTCCGGATGGGTGTTTGCTTGGCGCAGGCGGCAGGGATGGCATTGTCCGCAGGCTTTGCCTTGGCTTCTGTTTTCGCAGAGGCTGGCGGCGATGAGTTGTCGGGCTAGGGCGTCGGCATTGTCTTGCTGTGGGTCGATGAGCAGCAGACAGGCGGTGGGTTGCTCAATGGCTTGTTGCAGTTGTGGGGCGGCGAGGCTTATCCAAGGGTAGTGCGTCATGAGCGGCAGAGTTCTTGCAGCAGGGGACTGATGCGGGCAAAGACTTGCTCGGGGCTGCCGGCGGCATCGATGAGTTGCACATGGGATTGGGTTTGGGCACGTTGGCGGTAGCCTGCGTCTATGCGTTGGAAGAATGCGCGGTTTTCTTGTTCGAGGCGGTCGGGGGCTTGATTGCGTTTGGCAAGGCGTTCGGCGGCTTTATCCGGCTCAATCATGAGTATGAGGGATAAATCGGGCTGAAATTCGCCTTGTATGTATTGTTCCAATTGGCGGATGAGAGCGCTGTCGATGCCGCGTCCTGCACCTTGATAGGCATAGGTGGCGTCATTGAAGCGGTCGCTGAGTACCCATTCGCCGCGTGCAAGTCGCGGGAAGATTTCCGTTTCCAGATGTTGGCGGCGGGCGGCAAAGATGAGGAGGAGTTCGGTTAATTGGGTGGGTTGTAGTTCGGGGTCGAGAAAGATGGCGCGGATTTTTTCGCCGACGGCGGTGCCGCCCGGTTCACGAGTGGTGTAGAGTGTTTTGCCTTGGGCTTGCAAATAGTCGCGGATATGGGCGATTTGCGTGGTTTTGCCCGCGCCTTCGTTGCCGTCGATAGTGATGAATTTACCTTGCATTAGGGGCTTTCCTTTTGGCTGCGGCGGTAGGTTTGCACGGCTTTTTGATGTTCTTGGTAGGTAGCGCTGAAGGTGTGTCCGCCTGTGCCGTTGGCGACAAAGTATAGGCTGTCGCCGGTTTGCGGATTCAGGGCGGCTTTGATGGAAGCGGCACTGGCGAGCGCAATGGGGGTAGGGGGAAGTCCGTAACGGGTATAGGTGTTATAGGGGGTGTCGGTTTGTAGGTCACGGCGCGTGAGGTTGCCTTGATACTGTTCGCCTATGCCGTAGATGACGGTCGGGTCGGTTTGCAGGCGCATGTTTTGCTGCAAGCGGCGATGGAATACGCCGCTGATTTGGGCGCGTTCGCCGGCTATGCCGGTTTCTTTTTCAATGATGGAGGCGAGAATGAGGGCTTCATAGGGGCTGTTGAGAGTGTCTTTTGCCGCTCGTGTTTCCCAAGCCTGCGCAAGGGTATTTTGCAAGGCTTGGTGCATGTGCTTGAGGAGATCGATGTCGCTGTCGCCGTAGTGGAAATGGTAGGTGTCGGGGAGAAATTGTCCTTCCAGACTGCCGTTGATGCCTAGTATGGCGGCGATCTCCGCTTCGCTTTTGTCGCTGAGTTCGTGTTTGAGTTCTGTGGTGGCGGCGATTTGTCGCAGCAGGTCGGCACTGCGTTTGCCTTCAATGATTTGGAATTGTAAGACAATGACTTTGCCTGTTTGCAGATTGTTCAGCAGGTCTAGGGTGCTCATATTCGGCTCGATGCGATAGTCGCCGGCTTTGATTTGCGCCGCGCCGCCGTTTAAACGCGCATGCAGTATCAATGCCCAAGGATGCTGCAGTCCGTGAGCTTGCAAATCATGGGCAATGCGGTTGATATTGCTGCCTTTCGCAACATGCAGTATGGCTGCGCCGCTTGCTTGCAAGGGCGCATTCAAGCTTTGCTGATAGAGTTTGTAGCCGTAAATTGCTGCGCCTATGCCTAGCAGGAAGAGCAGGAGGAATAGGCGGCGTAACAGGCGGATAATCATGTTTAGACGCGGCGGAAAATGAGGGTGGCATTGGTGCCGCCAAAGCCGAAGGAGTTCGACATGGCGATATTGAGCGCGGCGTCGCGTGCCGTATGCGGACAGTAGTCTAAATTGCAACCTTCGCCGGGATTGTCTAAATTGATGGTGGGCGGAATTTTGCCGTCTCGCAGTGCAAGAAGGGTAAAGACGGCTTCAAGTCCGCCGGCAGCGCCAAGCGCGTGTCCCGTCATGGATTTAGTACTGCTGACGACGGTACGGTAGGCGGCATCGCCCATGGCTTGTTTGATTGCTTGGGTTTCCGCTAAATCGCCAATCGGCGTGGAAGTGCCGTGTGCATTGATGTAGTCGATTTGTTCAGAATTGATTTGAGCATCGCGTAGGGCATTGCGGATGCAACGTGCCGCGCCGTTGCCTTCGGGGTGGGTAGCGGTAATATGATAGGCATCGCCGCTCATACCCATGCCGATGATTTCGCCGTAAATTTTGGCTCCGCGTGCTTGCGCGCTGTGCAAGGATTCCAATACCAGTACGCCGGCGCCGTCGCCAAGTACAAAGCCGTCGCGGTCTTTGTCCCAAGGGCGGGAGGCTGCTTGCGGGTCGTCATTGCGGGTAGAGAGGGCTTTGGCAGCGGCAAAACCGGCGATTCCCATATCGTTGCCCGCCATTTCCGCGCCACCGGCAACCATGACATCGGCATCGCCTAATTGGATCATGCGGTAGGCTTGCGCAATCGAATGGGTGGCGCTGGCACAGGCGGTTGCGGTTGCGAGGGCAGGACCTTTTAAACCGAATCGGATGGACAAATTGCCGGAAATCATGTTGATAATGTTAGCAGGAACATAAAATGGAGAAACGCGTCTGGCGCCGCCGTCAAGGAAATCTTTGTAGCCGGAGAGCATGCCGGGCAAGCCGCCGATGCCGGAGCCGATAATAATGCCGCTGCGTTCGGCAAGGGCTTCGTTATGGGCAAAGTCTATGCCGCTATCTTGAATGGCTTGAATTCCTGCCGCCATGCCGTAATGCACGAAGGTATCCATTTTGCGCGCTTCTTTGGCAGAGAAATATTCGTCGCTGTTAAAATCAATGACATTCGCACGGAAGCGTACAGGTAATGCCGAAGCGTCATAATCGCTGATGGGGCGTACGCCGCTTTTGCCTGCCAAAATATTGGCCCAAGCGCTGTTCACGCTGCTACCCACAGGGCTGATAATCCCCATGCCTGTTACTACTACCCGATTCAGGGCGCGTGAAGTCATTTCATTCATCAAAAATATTCCTTAACTGATTCGTGTCTTGCTATTGAAGGAGATACCGCGCTAAGAGCGCAAATGCTTAACTGTCGGATATATTGTTATATTGCCGTACAGTAGCGCTAAATAAAAAAAAGCCACGGCATGAAGGACACTTCCGTGGCTTTTGAATTCGGATAATGCCCGAGATTAAGCCTGATTGGCTTTGACGTAGTCAATCGCTGTTTGTACAGTCGTAATTTTTTCTGCGTCTTCATCGGGAATTTCGCAGTCAAACTCTTTTTCAAGGGTCATGACTAATTCCACTAAATCTAAAGAATCGGCGCCCAAATCATCAATAAAATGGGCTGCCGGTTTTACTTGTGCTTCGTCAACGCTTAATTGTTCAGCGATAACTTTAATGACACGTTCTTCAATGTTGCTCATGTTTTTTCCTATTGGATTGATAAAAATTTTCCGCATTATACCGAAATAATGCGCCGGTGTCAGAGCCTTTTGCATGAAAGGCATTACAGCATGTACAGCCCGCCGTTCACATGCAATGTTTCGCCTGTGATGTAATTCGCGCCGGCTAAAAATACTGCTGCTTGGGCAATATCTTCCGTCTGTCCGAGTTTTTCTAAAGGCACTGAAGCCAATAAGGCTTGGCGTTGCGCTTCGGGCAGGGTGTCGGTCATATCGGTGGCGATAAAACCGGGGGCAATGACGTTTACCGTAATGCCGCGGGAACCTAATTCGCGCGCTAAGGATTTGGAGAATCCGATAATGCCTGCTTTGGCGGCGGCATAATTGGTTTGCCCAGCATTGCCCATCACGCCAACTACGGAGGCAATGTTGATGATGCGTCCGAAACGCGCTTTCATCATATCGCGGCTTGCCGCCTTGCTCATACGGTAGATACTGCCCAAATTGGTGTTAATGACATTATCCCATTGCTCTTGCTTCATACGCATCAATAAGCCGTCGTCCGTAATACCGGCATTGTTGACCAAAATTTCCACGCTGCCGAATGCTTGTTTAATCTCGGCAAAGATTTGCTCAATTGCCGCTTCATCATTGACATTTAATGCCATGCCTTTGCCTTTAAGGCCTGCGACTTGAATGGCGTCCGTGATTTTTGCCGCGCCGCTGTCTGTAGTGGCGGTGCCGATGACGGTTGCGCCCGCCTGACCCAAGGCGAGTAGGGTAGCTTTGCCGATACCGCGGCTTGCGCCGCTGACTAAGGCGATTTTTCCTGTTAATACATTCATTTATTTATTGCTCCAAAAAGCTGCGCAGACCTTCTAATTGGTCCGGGCTGTCAAAATTGCCGGCACTGATACGGTTGTCGATACGTTTTGCCAATCCGCTCAATACTTTGCCGGGACCGACTTCAATCACTTTATTAACGCCGGCCTCGCCGAGCGCCGTAATACAATCCGTCCATAAAACGGGTTCATATAATTGTGCACCTAATGCGGCTTGGATGCCGTAGCGGTCTTTGTGTTGTTTGGCATCGACGTTGAAAATCACAGAGATTTTCGGTTCCTGCCAATGAATTTGGTCTAAGAAGAGGCTGAATTTTGCAGCAGCGGAACGCATCAGCGGTGTATGGGACGGTACGCTGACCGGCAATAAGACCGCGCGTTTGGCGCCTGCGGCTTTGGCAGCGACAATTGCTGCATCAACAGCTGCTTTTTTACCGCCGATGACGACTTGACCGGGAGAGTTGTAGTTTGCCGGATAGACTTCTCCGCCTTCGATACCGCTGCATACTTCGCGTACCACTTTGTCTTCCAAACCTAAAATTGCCGCCATTGCGCCTTCGCCGAAGGGAACGGCTTCTTGCATAATGCTGCCGCGTTGATGAACCAAAGCGACGGCTTCGGCAAAAGGTAGGGCTCCAGCAACTGTTAAGGCGCTGTATTCGCCGAGAGAATGTCCGACTAAAAATTGCGGGCTAATCGCTAATTCTTGTTGCAGCACTTCATAGGCGGCATAGCTGGCGGTCAGCAGAATCGGTTGGGTGTAAATGGTGTGATTGAGTTGGTCATCAGGGTTTTCCTGCACGATGGTCCATAAATCTTTGCTGATAATATCGCTGGCTTCTTGAAAGCGTTGCAGGACTTGCGGAAATTGCTCGCTGAGCGCTTTAAGCATGCCGAGGGATTGCGAACCTTGTCCCGGGAAGATGAGGCCTAACATAGAATCTCCTTTTAGTAGCTGAGAATGCAACCGCCCCAAGTGAAGCCTGCACCGAATGCTTCAAGCAGCACTTTGTGCCCGCGCTGAATTTTTCCGCAACGGATGCCGTCGTCTAAGGCAAGTGGCACGGAAGCGGCAGAGGTATTGGCGTGTCGGTCAACCGTTACAATAACTTTCTCCATGGGCAAATTCAAGTGTTCTGCGGTGGCGGCAATGATGCGTAAA
>NZ_UAQP01000006.1:0-4930 GCF_900445985.1 Brevundimonas vesicularis | reverse complement strand
ACTGCCGATTGTGCGTGAGGTTTACCCGAAATTCGAAATGAATGTGGTGGAAAAAACCAGCGAGCATTTGGTCAATATGGTGCAAACCGGGCGTTTAGATGCGGCGGTCATCGCGCTGCCTTATGATACCTCGAGCTTGGAAGTCAGTACGATTGGCGATGAGAATTTCTTCATTTTAGTACATGAAGATAACTCTTTGAGCAAAGAGAAAAAAATCAGCCCTGCCAAATTGAAAAAAGCAACCGTTGATGCTTTTGGGCGACGGACATTGTCTGCGCGATCACATTATGGAAGTCTGCAAATTCCAGCGCAATACGGGGCAGGATATGTTCCGCGATGCCAGTTTAAATACATTGGTGCAATTGACGCTGAATAATATGGGGCTGACATTGGTGCCTGAAATGGCATTGTCTCAAATGAGCGCTTATCCGAATTTAAAAGAAATTCCTTTAGATGCGCCTACGCCGCACCGCACTTTGGCGATTATTACGCGTCCGAATTATCCGCGCGCGGCAGATATGAATCTGCTTTTGGATTTATTCAAGCAGGCGCTTATCGACAGCAAAATGAAATGAAAGGACTAGATTGCCTACGCCAAGCTTTTGCTTGGCTTAAGCATAAAGATCTGCGCCAATATATTTGGCTGCCTCTGCTGATTAATGTATTGCTCTACAGCATCGGCATGTGGGCATTGATTCGGTATTTCTCCGCCTTGATGAATCATTTTCTGCCCACGGATTCATGGTTGGCTTTCTTGCATTGGCTGCTATGGCCTGTCATCGCCGTGATGATTGTCGTGTTGGTTTTATACACGTTTTCCTTGCTTGCAAATTTGATTGCCGCGCCGTTTAACGGTTTTTTGGCGGCAAAAGTCGAGGCTTTGGAAACAGGGCAGGCGCCGGATTCCGGCATGAGTTTAGCGGCGGAAATCTGGCAAAGTATTGCACAGGAAATTCGCAAAACCTGCTTTTTTTTGCTTTGGGCAATTCCTATTTTGCTGACGGGTTTTGTGCCGCTCTTAAATCTTCTGACCCCGTTTTTATGGTTTGCGTATTCTGCTTATTCCGCTTATTTGCAATATATGGATTATCCTATGGCAAATAATGGTATCTTTTTTTACGCAGCAGCGTCCTATTTTGCGGCGGCGTTTAAGCGATATTATAGGATTTGGCGGTATTGCTTCCTTTTTGCTGATGATTCCGCTGATTAATCTGGTAGCAATGCCGGTAAGCGTGATTGCCGCAACCCTGCATTGGGTCCGTCATGTGCGACCCAATCTTCCTCAAACCGCATAAGGATAGAATATGCAACGTATTTTTTGGCGACACGCCCAAGCCGCTTGGGCAGCAAATGATTTAGAACGCCCGCTGACGGAAGTAGGGCGACTGCAGGCGCAAGCCGCCGCCGATTGGCTGAAAGACCAAGGCATCGACTTTCCGCTATATACCTCCGAAGCCCGCCGCGCTCAAGAAACAGGCAGATATTATGCCGAGCCTAAGCAGAAGCTGTCAGGGCTTAATCCCGACGGCAATATTGCAGCGGTTTATACTGCATTGGCGCAAATTCAGGATGAGACGGCGGTGATTGTCGGACATCTGCCTTGGTTGGGTAAAATTGTCGGCGAATTTCTCGAAAAGCCTTCCGGCTATATTGAAGTCAATACTGCTGAAATATTTTGGCTAGAGCAGAAAGATGGTATTTGGCAGCTTAAAGGGCATTTTGCAGGCTAAAGAACGAAACGGCTGTCTTTATGACTGTAGTGTTCTTTATCAATGTTGAAATTGTCAAATATTTTATAGTGATAGCGAAGACAAGTGTCGAATATAAAGTGATATCGGAGCAATCTTATTTCTGAAGATTGCTCCGATTGGTTTTTAGCGGCTTGCGTGCGTGCGTTTGCTTTTTACCGCGCCTAATTTGACGCCCGGTTTGGCATTACGCTTGGGTGCCGAGGATTTATAGTTTTCGCTTTTAGCCGAAGATTTGTTTTTGCTAAAGGGTTTGGCCTGCTTGCCTTTAAAGAATTTACCACGCGCATTTTTGCCCGCCGCTTTCTCTTTTTTGATAGGCGCGACTTTTTTCGGCTCTAATCCTTCCAATACTTCAATGCTTAAATCTCGTTTGAGATAGCGCTGCAATTGCGCCAGTGCGGCGCGATCGCCGAGGCTGACCAATGACATTGCCGTTCCTGTGCGTCCTGCGCGTCCGCTGCGTCCGATGCGGTGCACATAGTCTTCGCTTTGGCGCGGCAAATCATAGTTGATAACGTGGCTGATGGCCGGAATGTCGATACCTCTGGCGGCAACATCGGTTGCTACGAGAATATCGGTTTTGCCTTTACGTAAATCTTCAACGATGCGATTGCGTTTTTGCTGCGGTAAATCGCCGTGTAAGAAACGCGCGCGATGTCCTTGTTCATGCAGCATGGCGGCAATTTCTTCGCTGCTTTTCTTGGTGGCGGCAAAAACAATCGCCTGTTTGATGTTTTCACCGCTTAAAAGACGGTCAAGCAGGGCATTTTTATGCTGCTGGTCGTCGCTGAAATAAATGCTTTCTTCAATGTGCTGATGCTGTGGTGCAATCACGATTTTTTCCGCTTGGTAAGTGAAGCCGGCGGCGATTTTGCCTACCGCACCATCCCATGTGGCGGAGCTCATGATAGTTTGTCTTTCCGGCGGGCAGGCATCGATGATTGCGGCAATATCGTCTGAAAAGCCCATGTCTAACATGCGGTCGGCTTCATCAATGACAAGGTATTGCAATTTGGAGAGATCTAAAGTGCCTTCGCGCAGATGATCAAGCAGGCGTCCGGGGGTGGCGACGACGACGGAAACGCCTTTTTTCAGCGCGCGAATTTGTCCGCCGTAGGGCGCGCCGCCAAGCAGGGGAATGGAAAATAGCCAATCCATGCCGCGGCTGTATTTGCGCAAACTGTCTTGCACTTGCTGGGCAAGTTCGCGGGTCGGCGTGATGATAAGGGCGCGCGGTTTTTTGATTTTAGAAGGCTGCTCGGATAATTTTGCCAATAGCGGCAGCACAAATGCCGCCGTTTTGCCCGAACCGGTTTGCGCGGATAAGAGCAAATCTTTGCCGGCAAGCGCCAAAGGAATCGCTTGCGCTTGGATGGGGTGGGGTGTTCGTAGCCGCTGTGTCTGAGGGTAGCTACGAGGAAATCGGGAAGTCCTAAATCGGAAAAAGTTGTCATTTATATCTCTTTGAAAAAGAGGCAAAGCCATACGCCGCTAAGGGTGAAAAATATTGAAATAACGAGATGGTGTTGCCATAGACTGCAAGGCAGCGAAATCATCGGCAACAATCAGAAGTAAAGCACGTCGCTTTGGGGATCGCGGGCGATGGAAGAGCGGCGCATTATACGCAAGAAAAGGATTAGGTCAAGAAAAAGAATGGATTGAGATTTTTCGAGTATTTTTATCTATATCTGAGGAATCTGAAAAGTTGGGGTGAAAACGGAAGCAGCGGCCAGTACAAAGTGTATGGAACATCGTATTTAGTGTAGGGCAAGGCGAGGCAACACGGTAATATTTTTTCAATTCTTCGACTTTAACAGCTTGGTTTGACAACTCAAGAGTGAGTAAAGTTGTTTGAGGAGATTTGACGCGTTTCACATGAAACTGAGTTTTTATTTCCCTATGTGGAACAAATTTCTTAGATAAAAAGCTGTTCGATTTTATTTGGGGATTGAGTATGAGATTTTCCATAGAGGATAAAGTTTTTCCTGAGATTGCGGTATTATACTGGGCTTTGCGTTCAAGCAAATGTCATTATATTTAGGAAAAGCATGTATAAGATTATTCTTCCTTGTGCAAAGGGGACAGAGCAGGTGTTGCAAGCGGAGGCGGATACGCTGGGTTTGCAAAATAGTAAAATCGGTGTGGCGGTGGTTTCGGGCGAGGGCGATGAGCTAACGGCATATCGTCTGTGTTTGTGGTCAAGAGTGGCAAGCCGCGTGCTGTTGGTCTTGACGGAATATGACATGGCTTCGCCCGAGGATTTATACGCAGGGGCTTATGCAATCGATTGGACGGAACATTTGTCGGCGGATACGCGTTTTGCGATTCGCTTTTCAGGCACGGGGCAGGGCATTCGCAATACGCAATTCGGCGCACTGAAAGTCAAAGATGCGGTGGTGGATAGGTTGCGGGAATACTATAAACGCCGTCCCGATGTCGATACGGACAACCCTGATATTCGCATTGATGCCCATCTGCAACGTGGAAGAGTAACGCTGGCTTTGGATGTTTCCGGCGGCGCATTGCATGAGCGCGGTTATCGTCAATGGCAGGGGAAAGCGCCCATTCGCGAGACTTTAGCGGCGGCGATGCTGTACCGCGGCAAATGGCATGAGCAGGCGCAAGCGAAAAAGACTTTGATTGATCCTATGTGCGGCGCAGGTACTTTGTTGCTGGAAGCCTTGATGATGGCGGCGGATATCGCACCGGGCTTAAAGCGTCAGAAATTCGGATTTGAACAATGGCAGCAGCACCGTCCCAGTCATTGGCGGCAACTGCTCGGCGAAGCGCAGGCGCGGGCGGAAGAAGGGCTGAAACATTTTTCCCATAAATTTTACGGCTTCGATAGCGATGCGCAAGTCTTGGCGGCAGCAAGGAAGAATGCCGAGTCGGCAGGTTTGGCAAAATATATTCATTTTGAAACGCGCGCTGTGGAGCGTTTTCGTTTTGAAAAAGCCTATGGAGAAGCAGGGTTTATCGTTTCCAATCCGCCTTATGGCGAACGTTTGGGTGAGATTACGGATTTGGTACCGCTGTATGCGCATATCGGACAGGCTTTCAAAACCTTTCTCGATGATTGGACAATGACTTTAATCGCTTCTAATGAAGCATTGCTAAAACGATTGAAATTGCGTGCGCAGCGGCAGTATCAAATTTTCAACGGTGCTTTGGAGGGCAAA
>NZ_UAQP01000003.1:0-2116 GCF_900445985.1 Brevundimonas vesicularis | reverse complement strand
GCGAACCTTGGGCAGGCGTGCCAAAATAGCTTGTTCAAAGGCGTGTTTTTTGGCACTTGGTACAAAAACTCGTGTGCCATTGGTACACACTTGTCCTGTGCTATAAAAGTTTGCCATCATCGCCACGTCCGCCGCCAGCTCAATGTCGGCATCATCACAAACAATCAAGGGCGACTTACCGCCAAGCTCCATGGTTACGTCTTTTAGTGATGATGCTCCTGCAAGACTCATCACTTTTTTGCCTGTTGCCACCGAGCCTGTAAATGAGATTTTGGCAATATCAGGGTGTTCGGTCAGATACGCCCCCACATCACCACCACCTTGCACGACATTAAACACCCCGTCAGGCACGCCAGCTTGGGTATAAATCTCGGCAAGTTTTAGGGCGGTCAAAGGCGTAACTTCGCTTGGCTTAAAAATCATGGCATTACCAGATGCCAACGCAGGAGCCGATTTCCATAGGGCGATTTGAATGGGATAATTCCACGCCCCAATCCCTGCCACCACGCCAAGCGGTTCTCTTTGGGTATAAAAAAAGCTCCCTTCTTTGCCCGTGCGAAGTGGCACTTGCACCCCTTCAACGGCGGTGGCAAGCCCTGCATAATACTCCAACACATCCGCCCCTGTAACAATATCCACATAAGCGGTCTCGCTGATTGCCTTGCCTGTGTCCGCCGTCTCAAGGCGTGCCAGCTTATCATTTTCTTCACGCAAAATTGCCACCGCTTTTAGCAATATCCGAGAACGCTCCACCGCCGTCATGCTTGCCCAGATTTTTTGTCCTGCTTTGGCACTTTGTACCGCTTTATCTACGTCCGCTTTTGAGGCACTTTGCAGTTTGGCAAGCGTGTCTGCCGTGGCAGGATTGACCGTCTCAAAAAACTCTCCACTGCTGGCGGATACATACTTTCCACCGATGTATAACGATGTTTGTTCTACGTTTGGTAGTGATGACAATGGCATAACAAGACTCCTGTATTTTTAAAAATTTATCATCAAAACTTATAAATTTTATTCAAAGGTTGATGAAACCAAAAAGATAGATTATGATAACAAAAAATCATCTATAACGCAAATAATTGATTTTTAATGAATTTCTTGTTCAATTTGTGTTAAATGATTGTGTATTGCAAATTGATTTTTGTAAACTTTTTGTAAATTTATTAGGTTGTTTGAAAATATTTAGAGCGTGTTAAACCTTGATAACATTTTCATAAAATAAGATGAAATTTAGCACTTCAATCAATTTTTGCATGAAAAAATGGCTAAACCTTGTTTTTCTGCACCAAAAACCTGCCTGATAAAATAACTATCAGCCTACGTTTTTTCCTTGAAAAACGTGCAATCTTTCTCATTTTTCATTGCAAATACCACCAGTCTTTTGAGGGAATAGGTTAAATGCGCTGATTGCCCTGCTGTAAATGCCTGTTTGCTGTTTTGCATACTTGCTTCTCCTTTCTAGGTTTTATGATACTGAATTAAGGTGGGGGCAATGAATAGCGGCTCTGTGCGGTGTATGGGGGGGGTAGCGATAGCGTTTGATGGCTCTCACGCGCGCACGCGCGAGGGTTTGCATTTTCTTCGTACAATTTCCATGATTTTCATACAAAGACGCGCAAATGTTCAGCAAAAAAAGTGAAAAAAACTCGGTTAGCGTTAACGCGTCTGAATGGGCGGCGGTCTAGGGCTTGGCGCTTCTGAAGTTTTAGCCCGCCCCTCCTATGTGTCGCTGCTGTTGCCGGCTCTATCTGCGCTGTCGCTGCATGCTATTTCCTAATGTCGATGGCATGCTTCCCTTTGCAAGGTTTTCTTAGGCTTTGTGATATTGATAGCTTTGTATTTGCGGGCGCGGTTTTTGCAGCGCCTGCCACAAGTCATAGTTTGCCTGTTGGTGCAGCCAGCTTTCAGGGCTGGGGCTGTCTGTGCCTAGCCATTGATGCAGTCTTATCGCCATGTCGGGTGTGATGCCTGTTTTGCCGTTGAGTAGGCGCGATAGGGTTATGCGGGCAATGCCTAGTTGTCGGGCGGCTTGTGTGATGTTCAGGTTTAATGCGGGCAAGATGTCTTCTTTGATGATTTCGGCAGGGTGCGGGGGATTGTGCTGCATGTTGTTTCC
>NZ_UAQP01000024.1:0-2497 GCF_900445985.1 Brevundimonas vesicularis | reverse complement strand
GTAATATCGTGATAATGGGCGAACAGGTATTTTAATATTTGCGCGAAGCTCAGCAGTCCGATGCAGGCACCACCGATAAATACGGCGATGACGGTGAGATTTTTATCATGTACCGCGCCAATCACAAATTCATAAGTCCCGAGCAGAACCAAAATAAAAGAGCCTGAAATACCAGGCAGAATCATGGCGCAAATTGCCAGCATGGCACAGAAAAAGAGGTAGGCAAGGGAAATATCGGCAGTAGCGGCAGGCGGCAGGTATACGATGATTAAGGCGGCAATGCAGGCTATCGCGGCAGTCATTATTTTTTTGGCATCCCAATGCGCAATGCTGCGGTATAAAAACCATATGCTTGATGCCACCAGTCCGAAGAAAAACGCCCAAATTATGACCGGCTGCTGCAACAGCAAATATTTAATGATGCCGGCTAAGAGAAAAATCGCCGACACGATACCTGCCAATAAGGCGCAGAGAAAATTGCCGTTGATCGTCCGCCATAGGGCGGCAAAGCCCTGTTTTTTCCACAGCTGCCACAGCTGCGGCTTAATGGCGGCGATGCTGCCGATCAGTTCTTCGTAAATGCCGGCGATAAGGGCAATTGTGCCGCCCGATACGCCGGGAACGACGTCCGCCGCCCCCATCGCCATGCCTTTGAAATAAATCGCCGCATAATCGCGCAAACGTCTTGCTTTATTTTCCATCGGAGAGTTCCTTTCTATCTGCTTCTGCAATTTGCTGCAAGAGTACCCAGCGCATGATGCGGCTCATTTCGCGTTCGTTATAATCCAAAAGCGCCAGATAAAAGGCTTTTTGAAAGCCGCAGCCGCCTTCGGCGATACTGCTGATGACTTCGCCTTCAAATTGCTGATTGAGTTGCGCCAATAATTGGCGGTATTGCCGCGCTGCGCCGCGTTGTTCCAAATAGTTCATACGATGACGCGCATCCGCACTGCCGAAAGCGCTGAGCATCAAGGCTTGAATAAAACCGGCATTGCGCTGCATAAAATTCACTGAAGCCGCAATACCTGCTTGATTGTGTTCGCTAAAATCAATATGCCGGCAGTGATCGTCGGCAATCTCGCCTAAAGTATCCGCTTCATTGTAGCGGTAGCGGATATAGCGCATGACGCTGTCTAAAGAAGCATAGGGCAGTTCGCGCTGCCATTGCAGACGCAATTCATGCAGATATTGCATCCAAATTTTATTGTGCTGTGTCGCACTGTCGCTGTCGCGCGCTTGGGCATGGCGCACGTCTTGGACAAAGCTGTCGTAAATATGCGGTCGGTGGGCACGCATCACATCAACCAAGGGCATCTGCATGAGTTGGTAATTCAGGCGCGATTGCACATAGCCCTGATACAGCAGGGGTATGCACATGAGCAATAACAAGGATAAGACGATAGTGCTGATTTGCATGAAATGTTTTTCTTCCGGCAGACTTTGCATTTCATTGTCAGCATCAATATGTCTTAGGCGAAATAACCATACCGCACGCACAATGCTCCATGCCAAGAGCGGCATCAGAAGCATAAGCAATAGGATGAGCCACATTAATTATCTTCGTCCTCTGGCGGCAATAACTCGATTTCGCTTTGCTCGACAATGCCGTTGGCAAATGCCTTCACGCGCACGATACAGCCCTCTAACGCTACTTCCGTACCGACTTTGGGGAAATTGCCCAAGGTTTCGATAATCAAGCCCGATAAAGTATTCGGACCGTCCAAAGGCAGACGCAGCCCTAATTCGCGGTTTAACACGCGCAGACTGATACCGCCCTGTACATCATAGCGCTGCTCGCTAAGCGCCACGATTTCAGGCAGGGCTTCTTCTTCGGTTTCGCTGATATCGCCGACGATATGCGTCAGAATATCTTCTAAGGTAACCATGCCTTGAATATCGCCGTATTCGTCCACCACTAAGCCGGCGCGCTGTTTTTGCTGACGAAACAGCAGAAGCTGTTGGCGCAATAAGGTATGTTCAGGAATAAATACGCAGGGGCGCATAATTTCTGTAATTGCCTGCACATTAAAACGCTCGTCACGATATAAGGAAATGATGTCACACAGATGCAAAATACCTTCCACTTGATCTAAATGATCGCGATAGACCACCAAACGGCTATGCCGGGTTTGATGAATTTGCGCGCTGATATCCTCCCAACTGTCATTTAAATCGATGCCGACAATCTCCTGGCGCGGCACCATAACTTCATCCACCGTCGCATCTTCCAGCTCTAAAACGTTTATCAGCATATCTTGATCGCCGGAAGCACTGGGCGGCACGGCGGTCATAACGATGGTTTTCAGCTCCTCATTGGTCAGCAAGTCTTTGTTACTGCTTTGGCTGTCTATGCCGAAAGGTTTAAATAGCAGAGCAATAAGGCGGTTTAAGACCCAGACTAAGGGATAAAGCACGGCAACTAAAAACAGTAAAACGCGCGAAGCCGGCATGGCAATGCGTTCAGGCATAATCGCGGCAAATGTTTTAGGCGCGATTT
>NZ_UAQP01000002.1:0-3731 GCF_900445985.1 Brevundimonas vesicularis | reverse complement strand
TTTAGCGAGGTCAAAAGCTTTGAACACAAAAAATGCTTTTTCTGTGGCTCAAAACAGGTCAAAAAAGACGGCAGACAAAATCATCAGCAACGATACAAATGCCGGCAATGCGGTAAGCGTTTTAGCAGCAAAAAGCGTCTTAACCCTCAAGAGTTGTGGACACTTTATAGTAGCGGCAAACAAAGCATGCAAGAGCTCGCCCAACGTTTTTCCTGCAGCCGTAAAACCATTGCTAGATATCTCAAACAAGCCCAACTTAGAGAGCCTGAACAACGGCATTTTTCATCAGTCAATATCATCATGGATACTACCTACTTTGGACGTAAATTTGGTGTGATGGTGCTGTATGACAGCATCAGCCGACAAGCCTTATCGGTCAGCGAGGTTAAATCAGAAAGCAATGCATTGTATCGACAAGCCATACGAGAGCTACAAGAAAAAGGAATACATATTCAGAGTATTATCTGCGATGGAAGAAGAGGATTAACCTCATTATTTCCCGATATTCCCATACAGCTTTGTCAATTCCACCAAGTCAAAACCATTAACCGTTATCTGACAAGAAAACCTCAAACAGCAGCGGCAGTAGATTTAAAACAACTTGCCTTAAGCCTAAAAAACAGCAGCAAAGCGGCATTTGAAGAGCATTTGAATAACTGGCATAAGCAGCATAAAGACTTTCTCAACGAACGTAGCTCAAATCCCGAAACAGGTAAATCACACTATAGGCACAAACGTTTAAGAAGTGCTTATAACAGTCTGAGGCGCAATCTGCATTGGCTTTTTACCTTTGAAGATTATCCGGAGTTAAACCTGCCAAAAACCACCAATTTGCTTGAAGGAAAATTTGGTGATCTGAAAAGACTTTTAGCTTGTCATTGCGGCATGGAAAAGGACAATAAGGTTAAGTTTATAAAAGATTATTTTGCTTAAAAAACGCTAGATAGCACCTATTTTGTCCCTTAGGGCTAAAGAACTCGAAAACAGCACCTAAAATGTCCCTTTGCCCCATTGTGCAGCAACACGGCGTCGGCGGTTTGCTGATTGCCACTTTCCTGAGCGGCGTGATGCTGTTTCTGATGGGCTGTTTGCGCATGGGGATTTTGATTAAGTTTATTCCCGTGGCGGTGATTATCGGCTTTACCAATGGGATTGCGGTCTTAATCGGCATGACGCAGATTAAGGATTTTCTCGGTTTGCGGATTAGCGAGATGCCGGCAGGTTTTTTCGCGCAAATTCGGGCATTATTTCAAGCCTTGCCCTCGTGGAATCCGCAGGCTTGCGCCACGGCGCTGACTTCGCTGGCGGTGATTATCGCTTGGCAGAAGATTATGAAAAGGCGGGTGAATCTGCCCGAGGCGGCGGGATTGCTGCCGCGCGTACAGGGGTCTTTGGCGCTGATTCCGGGCTCGATTATTGCTCTGATTTTTGCCACGTTGATGACGAAGGGTCTGCATTTGTCGGTGGAGACAATCGGTTCGCGCTTCGGCGGTATTCCGCAGGGTTTGCCGCAGTTCAGTTTGCCGCATATTTCTTGGGCGGCGGTCGGCGCTTTATTGATGCCGGCTTTTACTTTGGCGATTTTGGGCGCGATTGAGTCTTTGCTCTGCGCGCGGGTGGCGGACAGTCTGATTAAGGATAAGCATGATTCCAATCAGGAGCTCTTGGCGCAGGGAATTGCCAATATGAGTATGCCTTTTTTCAGCGGTATGCCTGCTACCGGTACGATTGCACGCACGATTACCAATATTAAGAACGGCGGCAGCAGTCCGATTGCCGGCATGGTGCATGCCTTGGTGCTGCTTTTGGTGGTCTTGATTGCCGCGCCGCTGGCGCAATATATTCCGCTTGCCGCCTTGTCGGCGATTTTGATGTTTGTGGCTTGGAATATGGGCGAGTGGCGGGAATTTTTGCGTTTGCGCAGTTTCCGTCTGCCTTACCGCCTGACTTTATTGACGGTATTCGCGCTGACGGTAATTGTGGATGTGAGCGTGGCGGTGGAAGTGGGATTGCTTTTGGCTTGTCTGATTTTTATTTACCGCATTTCCAGTTTGACGATTGCCGAGCCGCTGACGGATGCGCCGCAGGATGTGCCGGCATATAAGCTGACCGGCGCACTCTTTTTCGCGGCGACGAAATTATTAGAGCGGATTGAGTATCAGCAGGGCAAGGCGATGGTCTTGGATTTTTCAGGCGTGATTTATATCGACAGTTCGGGCGCGGAAACTTTAGAGGAGTTATTGGAATTTTATCAGGAGCGCAATATGCCCCTGCTGATTTGCGGTTTGCGTCCGCAGCCGCAGGATATTCTCAGGCGCTGCGGTTTGATAGAGAAAGTGGGCGCGGAGAATCTTTTCCCCGACCGCCACGGCGCCTATCGGCATCTCATGTGAATCACAATAAGCCGTCAATAGCGACGGCAATCTCGCTCATTTTCGATGAGTTATTCCGCTTTCAGCGCAATCCAGCATTCGTGATAATCGCATAAGCCGTAATCCGCATGCCGAGCGGTACAGAGATACTAGGCAATCACATGCGCAGCTTCGCCGTCGGCATCCGCCCATTCGAGCAGCGCCTTGAGATTATGGCGTCCGTCCCGCCCGAAGAAACACAGCAACCCATGCAGATAAGGCATAGGTGCGGCATCGGCGGAGCGCAATAATTGCTCGTCCTGCGCCGCCCTATACCGCTGCGCCACAAACCTGCACGCCACTCGGCATTTTCGCCGAGCATCAGCACATCCACCGCCTGCATCAGCACAAGATATTGTTTGATTTCAGCCGCATTATTCAAATCCACGGCATAAATCGCCGGCATTTGCGCGCGTATCCGTTCAGGCGCGGCGGCGCTTAAGGTCTGCACACGCTGCAATGCCTGCGTTTTTATACGGATTTTCGCTAAAGTTTCCTCCATACGCCGCATATTCTCGCGCAAAGCCTGCTCGCTTTCGGCAAGCAGTGCCTGCAAATCGGTAAGCTGCATATGCGGCGTTTGCTTAATCTGTTCAATCGAAATGCCCATATTGCGATAATCCAGCACATCCAGCAGCATAAGCGTATTCCGAGATACCTGCCGATAATCGTTATTCAGGCGGCGCTCAAACCGCACCAAGCCCTCTTTATCCCAATAACGTAATGTAGAAGCAGGAATTTCCAGCATTTTCGCCACATCCGAAAACGCAAAATCTCCGGCAATCCGTAAAATCCCGACTCTTTTTCTTCACTCATCGCTTGACCTTAAAGTTACTTTAAGCTGTTAAATGCCCTGCCTAGTTTTCAACGAGCCTGAAAAAAATGCAAGACTACTCTCTCGCCGCCATGCAAGCCGCCACACCCAAAGTGTTCCTGAAATTTGCGCTGCCCAGCATCGTTACCATGCTGTTTTTCGGGCTGCAAAATCTCATCGCCGCCCTGAGAGGCGTCATCTTTATCGCCATCGGCATGGCAATCCTGCCGCGCCTGTTCGGCACGGACGGCATTTGGCTGACTCTCATCGCCAGCGAATGCCTAGGACTCTTGGCGGCAATCTGGCTGCTCAAACAACTGCATCGCCACCTCGACAGCAAAACCATAGCGGCGGTATGATTATGCTGCCGCTTCTAGAGTCCTATAATTAATACGTTATAAACCCGCAGTATCATCGGGTTTAAGATTTGAATTTAAAATGTGCTTATGACAATGCCTGCACCGCCTCGCGGCTCAAGCGTTCCACTTCCGCCCAGTTCTGCGCGG
>NZ_UAQP01000011.1:7500-9034 GCF_900445985.1 Brevundimonas vesicularis | reverse complement strand
CAAAGTCCCGATCGGCTACGAGGACCGTCCCAACAAGCCGACACGCGGCGCCTTTCGCATCACGGCCCTCGCCATAGCGGCCGCAGCCATGGTCTTCCTGACGCTGATCGCGGTCGTTGTCATGCGAAGCGGCAGAATCTAGTCGCGCGGCAGCAGCGTGCCGAGCCTATGTTAGGCTTAGCTTGCCCATCGTCCCTCTGAGACGCTTGGGCTTTTCGCCAACGGGCTTGTTGCCGACCCACGTATCACCTCCCAGCGCGTGGTTTGATGCTTGTCGTGATGAGGGTTTGCCCGGAGCGCCAAGGGCCTCGGCGAATTTGGTTGCAGCTGGCTGCGTCCGCTGGGAGAGCGTTGGAGCCGCTTGCCGACGGGAGCCTTTCCTACGTCGGCGCGTCGCGCCTGACGTTCGACGGACGTCAGCAATATCGAATGGGCGATTACGACACCGGAAGACCGGCCGTGGGCGTCAAGGCGTTGGCGGGGACCGCGACCGTCTTCGTCGCCAACCTGTTCGACACAAGGGCCAACACCTTCGCCTATAGCGACCCGTTCCGCTTCCGGGACGACCAGGCCATCGCCCCTTTGCGGCCTCGCAGGATCGGCCTGACGCTAAAGTGGCCGCCGCATTAGGGTTTTGCCGGATCGCGACCTCTGCGCGTCAAAATCTGTTCGCCGGACAGCAGAAAGCCCCACGGCTTTGTGCGGTGGGGCTTTTTGTTATTTTGGGTGCGGGAGTAGGATTTGAACCTACGACCTTCAGGTTATGAGCCTGACGAGCTACCGGGCTGCTCCATCCCGCGGCAAACGGTAGTGTATCGTGAAGGAAGAACGGTTTCGAGAAGGACCGCGGTTGCGGTTTTTATTCATCATCGGCTGTCCGCCTGGTAGACCCGGCGGCGACCTACTCTCCCGCGCCTTGAGACGAAGTACCATTGGCTCTGGAGGGCTTAACGACCGAGTTCGGAATGGGATCGGGGTGGGAACCTCCGACATAGCCACCAGGTCAACCAGGGGACAGCGGATGATGAGAAGACATTGTCTGAGATTGCTCTGGTCAAGGAGCAATCATCGAATGAGTTTTGCTGAGAAACGATCAAACCGATCGGATTATTAGTACCAGTAAGCTTCATGGGTCGCCCCACTTCCACACCTGGCCTATCAACGTGGTAGTCTTCCACGATCCTCAGCGAAGCCTTGTTTTGAGGTTAGTTTCCCGCTTAGATGCTTTCAGCGGTTATCTATTCCATACTTAGCTACCCTGCTGCACAGCTGGCACCATGACAGGTACACCAGAGGTATGTCCATCCCGGTCCTCTCGTACTAGGGACAGATCCTCTCAAGCTTCGAACACCCACGGCAGATAGGGACCAAACTGTCTCACGACGTTCTGAACCCAGCTCACGTACCACTTTAAATGGCGAACAGCCATACCCTTGGGACCTGCTCCAGCCCCAGGATGTGATGAGCCGACATCGAGGTGCCAAACTTTGCCGTCGATATGGACTCTTGGGCAAAATCAGCCTGTTATCCCTAG
>NZ_UAQP01000011.1:0-2500 GCF_900445985.1 Brevundimonas vesicularis | reverse complement strand
TTCTCGCAAAACCGGAATCGGCAAACGGTTTGGCGTCCTCTCAGCCTGCAATATAGGTCCGCAAGCTCTCGGCCTCATGGGCGTGTTCGGCGATCTGGCACTTCACCACGTCGCCGATGGAGATGACGCCGACCAGACGATCCGCCTGCATGACCGGCAGATGCCGGATGCGCCGATCGGTCATCCGCGTCATCAAGGCCGACATCTCCTCGGCCGGTTCGGCGTAGATCACCTTGGCCGTCATATAGTCGGCGACCGGGCGGTCCAGCGCATCGGCGCCATCGGCCGCCAACGCCTTGACCACATCGCGTTCGGAAAACACCCCGACCACCTTGTCGCCGTCACAGACGACCAGCGCCCCGACCCGCTTCTGCTCCAATTCTGCGCACGCCTGCGTCACCGTCAGATCCGGCGCGATTGAGAAGACGGCGTTTCCCTTGGTCTTGAGGATTTCGGCGACAAACATCGCGGTCCCTTCTCTCTATAAGAGACGACCGCAGGGCCGGAATGGCGACAGGGCCGCTCAGAGAGCGATGATCGCTCAGCCCCCGTCCGGAATCAACGCGTCTCAGGGACGAGGCGCGGCCCCGCCTCCGAACATCCGCCCCAAGGGACCGATGGCCAGAAAGCCGATGACGAAGCCGACCGCGTGGGCCTCCCAGGCGATCCTGGCTCCCTCGGCGCCGGGTAGTCCGCCGATCATTCCGGTCACAGCGTTGACCGCCATCCAGGTGATGGCCGCGCCGATCACGCGGCGATCACCCATCGGCAGCACCCTGCCCTGCCCTCCCAGCAATCGTGTCGCGGCGCCGATCAGGCCGAAGACGGCGCCGGACGCGCCGACCATCGGCTCGCTGGATCCCCAATGGATCAGCCCATAGCCCAGCGACGCCAACACGCCACACGCCAGATAGAAGAGCAGAAAGACCGTCGGACCCATCCTGGTCCCGAACAGCCGCGCCACCGGCGTCCCGAACGCCAGCGCCGCCACCGCATTCATGATCGCGTGCGTCCATCCGCCATGCAGCAACATGGCTGTCAGCAGGCCGCCCCACCGTCCCTGCTCCAGATCAACGGGCGCGAACGCCATGCTCATGCCCATGTCGGGCAGGTCGCGCTGGAACAGATACAGCGTTGGCATCGATGCCGCGATCAGCAGCACGACCAGCGGCACGTTGAACATCGGCTCTCGCGCCGGGCGGCTGTTCGGCGGATCGAATCGACCGGATGCATCTGACATGACGCCACAAATGCTCAGTGACCGGCGTGGCATCAAGCGCTTCTTAATAACCTTAATGCAGGTTGGGGTGCGGATCACGCTCGTGGTCCGGCGTTCGTTTGTGCGCGAGGAAGCCCGAAATGCCCGCCAAGAGGCTGTTTGTATCCACCGCCGTCATGGCCTTCGCCGCCGCTGCAAGCGTGCCGGCGATCGCGCAGTCGACGGGTTCGGGCGGCGCTGCACGCTTCCAGCAGGGCTATGGCGGCGCGCGAACGGCCGCCAATACGGCCGCGACCGGCTATACCCGCGACGCCAACGGCAATCGTCTGATCGTCAACGGCATCATCCAGTCCGGCGCCTCGTCCTATTCCAGCCAGTCCGGCGGCGCGGCCTCGGCCTATGCCCGCGCAGGCGCGTCCAGCAACGGCGGCACGACCATCGGCGGATCCACCGCCATCGGCAATCAGCTGAACGTGGTGGTCCAAGGCAGCCGCAACACCGTCATCGTCAACTCGACCCAGACCAACACCGGCGCCATCAACGCCGGTACGGCCTTGAACGGAACATCAACCTGCCATGAGCCGCCGTCATCTCATCAAGGGGTCCGCCGCCGTGTCGGCCGTCGCCCTTCTGCTCGCCGGTTGCGTCAGCCCCGTCGCGGGTCCGTCGGGGCAATATGCGACGCCGATCGGCAATGCGCCGGTGACCGCAAACCCCACGCCCTATTCCGCCGCGCTGTATTGCCTGGCCGACTACGCGCGTCGCTACAACCTGCCCTCGCCGCGCATGGCCGTGGGCCGGATCAGCGACTACACCGGCACGGTGTCGTCCGACGGCGGCCGCCAGATCACCGGCGGCGCCTCTCTGATGGCGAACTCGGCGCTCGCCAAGGCCGGCGCCCGCATCGTCGAACGCTACGACACCTCGGTGTCCGAGCTTGAGCTGCGCTACGCCAACAACAAGCTGATCGGCGACCAGGCTCCCGACGCCAAGGGGCCAGAGGACACCCAGTACCGCCGCATCCTGGCAGGCCAGGTGCCGGGCTCCGACTTCTATGTGGTCGGCGGCATCACCGAGGTGAACTACAACATCCGCTCCGGCGGCTTCGACATCGCCGGCGGCGAGGTCGACAGCAACCGCCCCGGCTCTGGCATCGTCAACCACCGCGTCTATGTGATGAACATCGCCATGGATCTGCGCCTGGTCCAGACGACCACGCTCGAGGTCGTCGATGTCGTCTCCTATCAGAAGCAGATCATCGGCCGCGAAATCTCGGCCGGC
>NZ_UAQP01000021.1:0-2171 GCF_900445985.1 Brevundimonas vesicularis | reverse complement strand
GGCACGCAATTGCGTGCCAAATTAGGGAAGGACTTCTTTGTCTTAATCACGCTGTGTGCGGATTAGTGATGATGATCGTGCGCGTCTTCAACCATAAAGGTTAAAGTCGCATAGCTAGCCAGTTTTTGGCATTCGCTTTGATCCGGATAGTCGGATTTATGCACGACGCGGAGTTTCCAAAAGCCTTTGCGCAAGGGATAGAATTGCAGACTGCCGTCCGGACGCGTGGTGTCGGAGAAGGCTTGCGGCTCGAGTTTGTGAATTTTGTCGTTCGGATCTTTGGTCGTAAAGCCGGAGAAGGTGCCGACGACGGTCGCGCCTTCCAAAGGTTCGCCATTGAAATAGACTTTCAGCGGAAAGCCTTCACCGATAATGATATTGGCAGGATTGTCTTGCGGCACGATTTCCAAACCTTGACCGACAGGTTTGGTTACCACCGCAGTATCTGCACTTTCATGTCCTGCATTAAGTACCATTTTGCCGTACATACGGGTTTGTTCGCAGTAGGTGGCATCAGGCATTTGCTTTAGATTTTCCTGTTTCCAGCCTTTGGCGTTTTTCGACCAAAAAGTCGGGCTGTATTCTGCGGTCAGCAGGTAGCTGCCATCTTTGATTTCTTCAGGCGAAGTGAAATAGATATTGCGCTTCTCACTGCGCACCATGTCGATTTTGCCTTCCGAACCGATGAGCTGCATCGGTTTTTTGAAGATATGCATACGCTCTTCCGGAATGTCGGCTAAATCGGGGAAATCGCCGTAACCAAGGCTAGCTTTGAGAATTTCGCCGCCATGGGTGTGTCCTGCATCGACCCATACTTCATGGGCAAGGCTCGGCAGGCTAAACATCGCCGCCATTGTCAGGGCTAGTACTTTTTTCATATTAACTCCGTATGTGTTTCAATCTTTCAAATGTTATATTGTTGCAGAAATTCTTGCAAGTTTTTTCTGCATCACATACATAAATGGTTACA
Organism: Brevundimonas vesicularis; assembly: GCF_900445985.1. Lineage (GTDB taxonomy): Bacteria > Pseudomonadota > Alphaproteobacteria > Caulobacterales > Caulobacteraceae > Brevundimonas > Brevundimonas vesicularis_D. Next base: position 1,201 of record NZ_UAQP01000021.1, on the reverse strand, counting down.
CTATGCACAGATAATATCAGGAGTAAAGAATGATTAAAGCGATTGTCCCCGGTTCTTTAATGATTTGCGGCGAACATGCGGTGGTTTACGGTCAATCTGCGCTAGTCTGCGCGGTGGCGCAATATGTGTGCGTCGGCATTACCAAGCGCAGCGATAATATACTGCGCATTAACAGCGCGTTAGCGCAATATGAAGCACCTTTATCGGCATTGAAAGAAGAACCCAAACTGCGCTTTGTTTTGGCAGCTGTACGCCGCCAACTGCCGTATACGGGGCTAGATATGGTGATTAAGAGCGAGATTGATCCTTTACTAGGTTTCGGTTCTTCAGCGGCAGTAACAGTCGCGACGCTTGCGGCTTTGTCCGCTGTCCGGAAAAAGAGATGGATAATGCCGCCTTGCACCGTGCGGCGCATGAGGTAATTTTGGAGATTCAAAAACGCGGCAGCGGTGCGGATTTGGCAGCAAGCATTTGGGGCGGCATGTTGGCGTATTCGCCATCGCCTGCATTATCAGTACAATCTTTGCCCCTACCGTCTTTGTCTTTAAGCGTGCGCTATGCGGGATATAAAACACCGACCGCCGAAGTACTGGCGACGCTAGCAGCAGCAGCGGAGGAAAAACCTGACGCGTATGCAGAGTTGTATCAGCGAATGGGGGCAGTCAGTCAAGCAGCAGCACATGCAGCGGCACAGCAGAATTGGCTGCTGTTTTATCAACACTTAAACGCTTATCAAATATTAATGCAAGAATTAGGCGTCTGCGATGCGGTACAGGCGGCACATTTGGCGGCGGTGCAAGATTGCGCGGCGGCAGCGAAAATCAGCGGCAGCGGCTTAGGCGACTGCATTATCGCTTTTGCCGAACGCACACCCGCGCAACATCAAGCAGTGCAGATCGCTGCGCAAGGGCTGCGTATTATCAGAAATGAATATGGCTAGTGAAAAAGATGATGCTTCTCAATAAAGATGATGCTTCTCAATAAAGATGATGCTTCTCAATAAAGATGATGCTTCTCAATATAGTCAATTCATGACAAAGTTGCACGCCTAAAAATATCAAGCTCTACTATTGTGCGAGCTAACATACAAAAACCGTGTCTTTATTTGATCTGAATTAACTATAGCATTCCATTTCCTGGTTGCTTAGATGAGATGATGAGTCTTTAATTAAATCGACACGGATTTCTGAGCGCCCTCTTT
>NZ_UAQP01000028.1:0-3300 GCF_900445985.1 Brevundimonas vesicularis | reverse complement strand
TTATGACGCACGAATTCATCGTCAAAACGCAATCCCTGCTCGTTCATAATACGAAATTCATCCACCACAACCGCATTATCCAAGCTGCCGCCTAAGGCTAAGCCGTGGCTTTGCAAAAATTCAATATCGCGCAAAAAGCCGAAAGTACGCGCGCGGCTAATATCGCGGATGTAATCGCGCGTGGAAAAATCCAAGCGCACATGGTCATTGCGATGGCGAAAGACAGGATGGTTAAAAGCAATGGTAAAGTCTAGGCGGTAGCCTTGATAAGGCGAAAGCCGCGCCCATTTATCACCTTCGCGCACTTCAATGCTTTCATTGATGCGGATAAAGCGTTTTGCCCCGTCTTGCTCGCGGATGCCCGCCTGTTGCAGGAGATAAATAAAGGGAGCGGCGCTGCCGTCCATAATCGGCACTTCGGGCGAATTCAGCTCGATATAGAGGTTATCGATGCCTAAGCCGGCAAGGGCGGACATCAGATGCTCGACGGTCGCGACGCGCCACGCCGTCTACAACCATTGCGGTGCATAATTGCGTGTCGCGTACATCGCGCGCATTAACAGGCACTTCCGCCATAGGATGGATATCCGTACGGCGAAAGACGATACCTGTGCCGACAGGCGCGGGCAGTAGGCGGATATCGCATTGCTTGCCGCTATGCACGCCGATGCCGGAACCTGAAATGGCTTGCTTGATGGTACGCTGACGCAGCATTATTTTGCCTTTCTGCGCAGGATTGAAGGGATATTCAAACCGCTTAAATGCCCATCGCCTTTTTGTCCGACTTTTTGAGTGTTTTCCGCTGCAGGGTTAATAGGCATTTCTGCAGCAGGGATAGTTTGCGCATTGTTCGGCGTACCGAAGCCGAAGAGATTGCCACTGTCAAAGGCATCTTCTTCATCGCTGATTCCGGTGGCTAGTAAGGTAACGCGTACCACGTCTTCCGGAATGCTTTCGTCATCATACATACCGGCAATAACCAAGGGATCCGGATAATGCAAAGCCGATTCAATCAGTTTGCCTGCGGTCGTGAAGTCTTTTTTAGTGACTTTGCGAGCAGATACGCTAAACATAATGCCGGTGGCGCGTGAAATATCGATATTTTCCAATAAAGGCGAAGAAATCGCCTTATGCGTTGCGGTGGCGGCACGATCCGGTCCTTGCGCTTCGCCTGAGCCTAAAATAGCGATACCGCGTGCGGACATGATGGTTTTAATATCGGCAAAATCGATATTGAGTTGTCCGTGTTTTTGGATAACGCCGACAATGCTGCGTACACCGTTTTTTAGTACATCATCCACGGCGCGGAAAGCCTCATTCATCGGCATATCATCGCTCATCACTTCCGAAATACGCTCATTGGGAATGACGACCAAGCAATCCACATTAGCTTTTAGAGCTTCAACGCCTTGCTCTGCGATGCGCATACGTCTTGAACCCTCAAAATCAAAAGGTTTGGTGACGATGGCCAATGTGGTGATGCCGATTTCGCGCGCCACTTCCGCAATCACCGGCGCCGCGCCGGTACCGGTGCCGCCACCCATGCCGGCAGCAATGAAAATCATATCCGCCCCTTCCAGAACTTCACGAATACGCTTGCGATCTTCTTCGGCGGCGGCGCGTCCGACTTCCGGCTGCGAGCCTGCACCCATGCCGCGCGTGGTTTCCACGCCTAATTGCAATTTTTGTTGAACAGGGCTGTTTCTTAACGCTTGCAAATCCGTATTTGCACAAATCAGCTCCACACCTTGTAAATCAAAATCGCTCATATGTTTGACCGCATTACAACCGCCGCCGCCCACGCCGACTACGCGGATAAGCACCGGCGAACCTGTTTCGCTACGACTGTCTTCCTGACCGACAAATTCTATGCCCATTGGCTACCTCTTCCAAAAATGTGTTTTAACTTGCGGATTATATCGCGTTTTGGCTGAATTTCCCAAACATGGTCCGGCAAAGGCTCGTATAGCAATTTGGCAATCCCCAAAACGCCCGTCATGCCTGCATCGTATTGCAGGTGATCGGCCAGTCCTTCAATGAAATACGGCTTCGCCAAACGCGCCGGCAAAGCGAATTTTTCTTCTAAATAATGCGTCAGCCCCGGCAGTTGCGCCGCACCGCCGGTAATCACGATGCTGTGAATCGGGATTTCCCGCATGCCCAAGCGGCGCAAAGCGGCTTCAAAATGCTGGAATAATTGCGTATAGCTTTCATGGATGGCGGCAACGAAATCCGCGCTTTCGATTTTGCGTCCGCTGCGCAGCCCCGTATGCGGCAATTCCAAAAACTGCGTTTTCATCAGCGGCAGCAGCATCGCGCCTTGCTGGCATTTGAGCATTTCCGCATATTGGCGCGTGGTGGAATATTTGCCTGCCAAATGGCTGGAAACTTGCTCGCCGCCGATGGTCAGTCCGCCGCTGGCAATCGGCACGCCGTTTAACCAAATCATAAAATCGCTGGTGCCGGCGCCGATATCCAAGAGACATACGCCCATCTCGCGCTCTTCCGCGGTGGTCGCCATATAAGAAGACGCCAAAGCGCTGGAAACGATGGCATTCACGCCGACCCCTGCCGCTTCCACGCAACGCTTGATGGTGGCGCACATGGTTTGATCGGCGCGCAGAACGTGATAACTGGCATTCACCTGCCGCGCCGGCATGGATTCGGGGTAGGCTACTTCATAGCGTCCGTCTAAAACGTATTGCTGCGCCAAGATATGCAGAATTTGCTGGCTCGGCTCGCTGACTTTATGCCGCGCCTGCAAAACCAATTCGCGCATATGAGCATTGCCGACTTGCTGATTTGAAACAAAAATCTGCGCTTCGCTATTCAGCCCCATGACGTATTCTCCGCCGATTGCCACATCGACATTGCGGATTTCATAGCCGGATTGGCGTTCGGCTTCTTCAATCGCATAATGCAATGCCTGTTTTTGCGGCGGCAATATCTTTAATCACGCCGGCTTTCACCGCTTCGGCATTGACCACGCCGCAGCCTAAGACACTGAATTTTCCTTCCGTATTGCTTTGCGCAATCAATACGCGCAAACGCGAACTGCCAATATCGATGACGGCTTGAATATTTTCTATTGCACTCATTTTCCGGCCTTCTCGTTTTTTATTTTCTCGCTCACAGGACTGACCCCCGCTTTCCAACGCACGGAAAAGCCGTCTGCATAACGCAAATCTAAGGTAGAAATATACTGCCCATAACGATTTAACATTTTTTCTTTAATTACCACTAATTTTTTCAGTCGTTTATTTAATTCTTCGCGTCCTAAAATCACTTCGATGCCGTTGG
>NZ_UAQP01000036.1:0-2751 GCF_900445985.1 Brevundimonas vesicularis | reverse complement strand
GACGGCGGCGCTGCCGGCGGCAAATCCGGCCATCAGGCTGATCAGCAGGGTGGATTTCATCAGGGCTTACTCACAGAACAGTTGTGTATAAAGGGCGGCATCAAAGCCAAGGGCAATGCCGCCCGCATGTTGCAGCAGGGGGCGTTTGATGAGACTTGGGTGTTGCATCATCAGGGCGATGGCGCCGCCGTCGTCTGCGGCGCGGGCTTGTTCGGCCGCGCTCAGTCCGCGCCATGTGCGGCTGCGTTTGTTGAGTACTTGGGCGAGTTCGATCTGTTCTAACCATTGGCGGATAAGGTTTTCATTCGGCGCTTGTTTTTTGAAGTCGATAAATTGATGCTCAATTGCTTGGGCGGCGAGCCATTGTCGCGCTTTTTTAACGCTGTCGCAGTTGCTGATGCCGTAAAGGATGATGTTCATGAGAATGGCCAAATCATAGGGATAAAGAGGATGCCGAGCACCCAGTAGAGCAGGTTCAGCGGCAGTCCGATTTTGATGAAGTCGGTAAAGCGGTAGCCGCCGGCGCCGTAAACCATGGTATTGGTTTGGTAGCCGACCGGCGTCATAAAGCTGGTGGCGGCGGCAAACATGACGGCGATAATCAAGGGTGAGGCGTTAATGTCGAGCATATTGGCGGTGGATACGGCTATCGGGGTCATCAGCACGGCGGTGCCGGCATTGCTCATCAATTCGGTGAGCACCATGGTCATCAGATAGAGAATGGCAAGTATTGTTAAGGGGCTTGCATCGTTGAAGCGCCCGAGGGTATGCTCGACGATAAATGCCGCCGCGCCGCTGTTGTTCATGGCAGCGCCTAAGGGCAGCAGTCCCGCCAATAAGATGATGATGCGCCAATCAATCGAGGCATAGGCTTCTTCCGCACTCAAGCAGCCGGCGCAGACCATGAGGACGGCGCCGATGAGGGCGGTAATGGTAATCGGGACAATCCCTACTGCGGAGGCGGTAATCACAGCAATCATTACGCCGATGGCAAAATGGGCGCGCCAGTCGGTTTTTTTGCGTTCGTGGTTTTCCGAGAGAATGATGAAGTCTTGATTGCGGCGCAAATCGGCGATGTCTTCTTTGGGCAGAATCATTAATAGGATGTCGCCGACGTGAAAATGAATGCGGCGCAGACGTTCGCGCACGATTTTGCTGCGCCGCTGAATGCCGACGACGGTGCTGTTGCGATTCCAACGCTGCGAGAGCAGGGCGACGTTGCCGCCTATCCATTGCGAATTGGGCGCAACCATGACTTCGGCGATGACCCATTGAGTTTCGGCATTATCGCTGTTGTGCTGATGCGCATAGACGGAAAAGGCTTTGAGGGCGAATTGGTCGCGCAGTTTGAGCAGTTCTTCCGGCAAACCGCGCACCAGCAGAATATCATGACGCTGCAAGACTTGCTGCGAGGGTGTGGAAAGGCGTTCGCCGTCGCGCAATACGCCGATGATATAGAGGTTTAAATCCACCGCATCGGCAATGGTTTTGCCCACAAGCGGCGATTCGGCGCTGACCCGCCATTCGGCGACGTATTTGCCGAGGTCTTGCCGTTCGTCAATCAGATGAGCGCTATTATCCGGCAGCAGCCAACGTCCAGCCGTCAGCAAATACACATAGCCGATAATCAGAAAAATGATGCCGAGCGGAAAAAACTCAAACATGCCGAAGCCGCGATGCCCCTGCTGCTGGGCAATGGAATTGACGAGCAAATTGGTCGAGGTGCCGATAAGCGTGGTTACTCCCGCCATTTGCGAGACGAAAGACAGCGGAATCAGAGCTTTGGAGGCGGGAAATTTAATGTTTTTCGCCGCCGCAATCACAATCGGAATAAAGACCGCTACCACCGCCGTATTATTCACAAAAGGTGAAATCAGCGAGACAATCGCAAACAGTACTAAGAGAAAAGCCAAAGGCGATTTGACACGTCCTAGCAAAGCGCCGATGCCGTCCAATGCACCGCTGATTTGCAGGCCCGCCGCTAATACAAACATAGCGGTTACGGTAATCGTGGCGGAATTGCTAAAGCCGCTTAAAGCTTCTTGCGGTGAAATTTGTCCGAATAAAGCCAAACTTGCCAGCACCAGAATCGCCACTGCATCCATGCGCATTTTTTCGGTGGCGAATAAAACAGTCGCTATGATGGCGATGCTGAGGGTAATGGCGATATCAATAGTCATAAAAAGATTTCCGCAAGAAATAAAGCGCGCATTTTCGCAGAGTTTGTTCATAGGCGGTAGTCTTGTAAGATAAGTCTTCTATTGTTTAACGAAAACCTGCTATGCCTACTTTAATCAGTACAGAAATAGAAACGCCGATTGGCATCATGCTCGCCGCTGCTTATACTCAAAGCGAGGATGCGGCTTTGGTCTATGCGGATTTTATCGACAAGCCGAAAATGCGGCAATCGATTGAAGAAACATTAGAAAAATATTATCAATGCCGGCTGCGGGTAGGGCAGACTCCGCTCTTGCAGGAAATGCAATCGCAGCTTGAGGATTATTTTTGCGGCAAATTGCGCGCATTTCGCCTATCATTAGCGCCGCCGGGCACCGTCTTTCAGCGCACCGTTTGGGACTTGCTAAAGCAGATTCCTTACGGCGAAACATGGACTTATAGCCAACAGGCGGCGCTTTACGGCAAGCCCTCGGCGCTGCGCGCAGTCGCGGCGGCAAACGGAAAAAATCCGCTTTCGATTATCGTACCCTGTCATCGCGTGATTGGGAAAAACGGCGCATTGACGGGCTATTC
>NZ_UAQP01000007.1:0-2019 GCF_900445985.1 Brevundimonas vesicularis | reverse complement strand
ATCGCCTGTTTCGCAAACAGGTCCGACAATATCGCTCTCCTGTTCGCCTTCTATGCGATCAAGATTGCGCACAGGCGGCTGCGCTTGATATAGAGCAGGACGCATGTAATCGTTCATGGCGGCATCGATAATGACAAATTGCTTTTCTGATTGCTGCTTGACGCTCAGCACCCGACTGAGCAATATTCCCTGATTGCCGATCAATGAGCGCCCCGGCTGCAAATGCAGGGCATAATCGCTGTTTGCCAAAACCTCGCTATATAAGGCAAGCAAATCCTGCGGCGCAGGCACTTCTTGCCCGGTCTGCATTTGAATGCCCAAACCGCCACCCATATCAATATGAGAAATGGCGATTCCCTGCGCGCGCAAACGCTCTGCTAATGATTTAATGCTTTCTACAGCTTCCCGAAAAGGCGATAATTGCGTAATCTGCGAACCGATATGACAGCCCAGACCGATAATTTCCAAATCGCTGCATTGCGCCGCCGCTTGATAAAGCCGCTCGGCATTTTCGATGGCAATGCCGAATTTATTATCTTTCATGCCTGTTGAAATATAAGGATGCGTTTTGGCATCGACATTCGGATTGACGCGCAAAGCGATTTTCGCTTTTTTCCCCATCTGCTTAGCCACATCTGCCAATTGCCATAACTCCGCTTCGGATTCCACATTAAAACAGCCGATTTCCGCGGCTAAAGCATATCGCAACTCTTCTTGCGTTTTTCCCACACCGGAAAAAACAATATCCGCCGCCTTACCGCCTGCCATTTGTACCCGCCGCAATTCGCCCAATGACACAATATCGAAACCGGCGCCCCCATTGCGCCATTTTGGCCAACAAACTCAAATTGCTATTGGCCTTAACCGCATAATGGATTTTCGCTTGAAGCGCCGCTTGCTGATAAGCAAGCAAACGGGCACGAATCTCATTGCCGTCATACACATAGAGCGGCGAACCGTATTGTTCGACCAAATCATGTAAAGCGATGCCCTGCACCTTTGCGCCGTCCAGCCATGCCCAATAAGCGGCTTTACTCATTAATATTCTCCTGTGCTTCTTGCGCAGGCGGATTGGCGCTTAGCGTTTCAGGCTCGGCTAAGTATAATGGACCTTTCTGACCGCAGGCGCTGAGAAGCAGCGCCAACACTACAATACTTACTTTCATTAACTCTCTCGCTAAAAAAGGAAAATTATGACACAAGCACTCACACAAATCATACGCGGCGCAGATAAAAACGCGACGCACTGCATCATTTGGCTACACGGACTGGGTGCGACAGCCGATGATTTTCTGCCCATTCTGCCTTATTTGTCCTTACAAAACAGTACGAAAATCATTTTCCCGCAAGCCCCCTCGCGCGCGATTACCGTCAATAACGGTATGTATATGCCCGGTTGGTACGATATCGTCGATTTTACTTTGCGCGATGCAGATACCGCAGGCATCGAGCAAAGCGCCGCTCAAATCCGTGCAATTTATCAAAGCCAAATTGACGCCGGCATTCCTGCTCGACAAATTTATTTCGCAGGCTTTTCACAAGGCGGCGTGATTGCCCTGCATCTTGGCACGCGGGTTCTCTGCGGCGGTATTTTAGCCCTCTCTACATACCTTGCCCAAGCGCAAGAATTACCTGTCGCCGGCGATGCCGCACCGGCAATTCTGCAAATGCACGGACACCATGACCCCATAGTGAATTACCAATTGGGAGAAAAGGCTCATGAAATCTTAAAATCTAAAGCTTATGCGCCAGTGTGGAAAAGCTATGACATGGGCCATGAAATCATAGCGCCCGCAAATTAGCGATATGGCGCAATGGCTTAAAGCGCAGGGCTTGTAAAACACAGCCGTATCCGACGCATAATTTAAGGCTCTTAGCAGCATCAATGCCAAGAGCCTTGTATTTTACCAACAATGACGCTCAGGATTCTTGCGTATTAGCCTCTGCAAGCGCCGCATCAAGCGCATCTGCCAAGCGCTTTGCCGACTCGTTAACAATACGGACTTCCTTAGTCAGAGT
>NZ_UAQP01000027.1:0-2933 GCF_900445985.1 Brevundimonas vesicularis | reverse complement strand
CCTTTTTTTATGTTCCAAATCACCAAGTCATGCCGGGGGTTTTGACCGGCGCATCCCAGTATTTGATAAGCGTGTCGTCCACGCGGGTTAAGGTAATGGAGATGCCTTGCATATCCAGCGAGGTGCAGTAAGAACCGACAAGACTGCGGGCAATTTCAATGCCCTGTTCTGCGCAGCGCTGCTGCAGACGATGATAGACGCCGTACAGTTCTGATACCGGTACGCTGCCGAGATTGTTCACTAAGGCAATGACTTTATCGCCGCTTTTCAACGGTCTTTTCTCGCTGACTTCTTCGTCCCAAGCGCGGCTTTCTCTGTTCCAGTTGCGCAGGGTGCGGCTGTAGGTGCCATTTTCAATCAAGGTAGCGAACATTTGATCGACGACGGTATCAAGATTTTGATATTGACGGCGTTCGATGCCGGGCTCGCCGTGTATGCCGACGCCAAATTCGATTTCGTTTTCCGTCAATATGAAAGACGGTTTGCCGGCTGCCGGCACGGTGCAGGCGTCTAGGGCGATACCGATGGAGAAGCCTTCGTTATTGATGTGTTTGCCGAGTTGCACCAATTTGTCAAGACTGACGCCGTCGCGCGCCGCTGCGCCGAGGAGTTTTTCCATGATGACGGTATTGGCAACGCCGCGTCGTCCTGTCGTCCACGTGCTGTCTTTAACCGCAACGTCGTCATCAACCAGTACAAAACCAACATCTATGTCTAAATCTTGTGCCAATTCGGTGGCGGTTTCAAAATTAAGCACGTCGCCGGTGTAGTTTTTCACAATCAGCAATACGCCTTTGCCGGCATCGACCGCTTGCGCGCAGGCCAATACTTGGTCGGGCGTGGGCGAGGTAAAGATTTCTCCGGGCACACCGCCGTCTAACATGCCGTCGCCGATAAAGCCGCAGTGCATGGGTTCGTGTCCGCTGCCGCCGCCGCTGACCAAGGCGACTTTATCGGCTATCGGCGCGTCTTTTCTGGTGATGAAAGTAGGGTCGCTGTGTAATTTCAATCCGTCATGGGCGCTGACAAAGCCTTGCAATTGTTCCGTTAAAACGGTTTCTACACGGTTAATGAGTTTTTTCATAATGTATCATTCCTTATTAAAAATAAAGGGCTTAGTACGGTAAAGCACCAAGCCCTTGTGTTTATTTAGCCATCGGCTAATTAAAAATGTGATAAACGATGGCGGCTAAAATAGCACCTGCGACAGGACCGGCACATGGAATCCAGCCGTATTCCCAATCCGGACGGGTGTTGAATTTGCTGCCGATGAAGTTTAATACCGCGCGCGGCGCATTATCACGTGCCGGGTTGATGGCATAACCTGTGGTTCCGCCTAAGCTCAAACCGATTGACCACACTAAGAGCGCGACCGGTAAAGCACCCAATGAGCCTAAGCCGATAGGCGTTGCGTCCGCCGTGCCGGGAGCGAATTCCGCGCCGACAATATAAAGAATGACGAATATCAAAACGAACGTGCCGATGACTTCGCTGATGAAGTTGTTGCGGTAATTGCGGATGGCAGGCTCGGTGCAGAAGCATGCACGTTTAGCGCCCTCATCTTCCGTTACTTTGAAATGATCGATATACACGGTATAGACCAACAAAGCGCCCAAAGCACTGCCGATGAATTGCGCGATGATATAAGGTACGACGCTGCCCCAGGCAAATTTGCCGGCTGCCGCCAAACCGATGGTCACCGCCGGATTGAGATGCGCGCCTGAAGCGCCTGATACCAAGACTGCAACATAAACGGCAAATGCCCAAGCGGTGGTAATCACAATCCAGCCGCTGCTGTTACCTTTGGTGCCTTTCAGTACGACGTTTGCCACCACTCCATTACCTAACAATATCAAAATCATGGTGCCGACGAGTTCTGACATAAAAGGACTCATAGCTTACTCCTCAACCCACTGTTGTGCCGCTTTCACTGCTTTGTTCCAATAGCGCAAGATTTTTTCCAGTTTTTCTTTTTCCATCTCAGGACTGAAACTGCGATCTTGCTGCCATTGGTCGCTGATTTCTTCGGTACTGTTCCAGAAACCGACTGCCAAACCTGCCAAATAGGCGGCTCCTAAAGCAGTGGTTTCCAATACTTTCGGACGAATAATATCGAATTGGAAGACATCGGCTTGAATTTGCATGAGCAAATCACTGGCAGATGCGCCGCCGTCAACACGGAATTCTTGGGTTTCCTGACCGACGTCTTTTTCCATTGCCCGCACGATGTCATGCACTTGCAGAGCAATGCCTTCTAAGGTCGCGCGTGCGATGTGGGCGTCGGTGGTGCCGCGCGTGATGCCGATGATGGTGCCGCGCGCGTATTGATCCCAATAAGGCGCGCCCATGCCCGCCAAGCAAGGTACGAAATAGACGCCGCCGTTGTCTTCAACGGTTGCCGCCAAGCTGTTAATCGCATCGGAGGTACGGATGGCACGCAAGCCGTCGCGCACCCATTGAATGGCCGCTCCACCTACGAATACGCCGCCTTCCAGCGCATAAGTGATTTTATCGCCGATTTTCCAAGCAACGGTCGAAAGCAGATTGTTTTTCGATTCCACCACTTCCTCACCGGTATTCATCAGCAGGAAGCAGCCGGTGCCGTAGGTGTTTTTGACCATGCCTTTTTTGGTACACATTTGTCCGAATAAAGCCGCTTGTTGGTCGCCGGCAATCCCTGCAATCGGCACTTTGCCGCCCAGAATGTAGCGACTATCGACATAGCCGTAAATTTCGCTGGAAGATTTGACTTCCGGTAGCAGCGATTTAGGCACTTGGAAGAGTTCGAGCAATTCATCATCCCATTGCGTGGTGTGAATGTTGAACAACATGGTGCGGCTGGCATTACTCGGGTCGGTTACATGCACTTTGCCTTCGGTCAAAACGCCATACCAGCCAGCTGTCCACCGTGCCGAATGCCAATTCGCCTTTTT
>NZ_UAQP01000008.1:0-2067 GCF_900445985.1 Brevundimonas vesicularis | reverse complement strand
TCTGGGTTTTCCGATCCCTCCGTACCGTTTTCCAGCTCCGCCAGGCGCAGGCTGGCCTGCTGTTCGCCTTCTTTGAGTGCGGCAAGTCGCCGTTCCAACGTGGTGCGAATCGCCCGGGTGCTGGAGACCACCAGGCGCTGCATCAGGATCATCAGAAAGCCGATGTGGCGCTTCTTCTCGCGCAGGGCCTGGTTGTAGCCCTCGCGCACATAGTCGGTCACCGCTTCGTAAAGAAGCTGCTGCAGGTGATGACGGCTCTCCCAGGCCACCGGGGCCATCTGCGTGCGCCGGGGTTTGAAGAGCGGCTTGCCGTCGGCATCGATGGCCTTGCGCTTCTCGGTACGGATGACATACGGGGCCACCCGCTCGCGGGTGACGCTGTCCATATCCGGAAAGGCGTCGTCATCCAGCAAGCTCATCAAACGATGGAAAGCATCCGTCTTGCCCTGGTGGGGCGTGGCGGAAAGGAGCAACACATAAGGCGCGGCTTCCGCCAGGCCCTTACCGAGCTTGTAGCGGGCGACCTGGTCAGTGCTTCCGCCCAGGCGGTGGGCCTCGTCCACGATCACTAGATCCCAACCGGCGGTAATCAAATCCTCGAACCGACTGCGGTTGTATTCGGCGACCCGTTCTGCAGTCCAGCCGCGCCGCTTGTCCATGGGCTTGACCGAATCCTGGGAAACGATGACCTGATCGAACATCGACCAAGCTGAGTTCCGGTGGTCCGACCTTAAAGCCAGGCGTTGCAAGGTGCCGATGTCGTCGCCCAGCACGAGCTGGAACTGCTCATTGAAATGGGTCTGCATTTCCGCCACCCACTGGGTTGCCAACCCTTTGGGTGCGACAACAAGAACTCGCCTTACCTTTCCACGCAGCTTGAGTTCACGCATGATCAAGCCGGCTTCAATCGTCTTGCCGAGCCCCACCTCGTCGGCCAGCAGGTAGCGCACGCGGTCACCAGAGATGGCCCGGGACAAGGCGTGAATCTGGTGCGGCAGCGGGATCACATTGGACTCCATAGGAGCCAAGAGCACATGGCCCTCGGTGGCGCTGATGGAGCCTTCGAGCACCTCGGCTATCTTGGCTGCGGCGGCCACATAGGCAATGCGCCCGGCCTCGATCTCCGGCTGCAGGTCGGCACTCAGCGGCCGCAAGGCGGAGCGGGGCACGCGCACCACCGCGTCCTGGTTCGGCAACCAGACACGGCACGCCGTCTGCCCCCACAAGGTCTGTTCTTCGATGACCTTGCAGGCGCTGTTATGAACGGTGCTGTATTGCCAAACATCCTGCATCGGCATCATCCCGGAATTGAAAAATCGTTGTGATAAACCACGGACGCCAACTCGACTGTCCCGTCGGCGCACTCCCAGTAATGAAGATGGAATTCCCTATCGATATCTCGACGTTGCGCCTTATCAGAGCCACGCATTCTTTGCGGGTCATTTCCGCCTGGCCCTGTCCGAAGAGCGTGTACGGCGGGAAGATTGTGTCCTTTGATAGTCTCAATGATTGATCGGAGAATCTTGGGCGGCGTGGAGTCCCCTTGGTCGGCGCAAACCTGCTGGCACAACTCCCGGAATCTGGACCCAATGGCTGGAACAACCACGCCGCTCCAGTCAGGGGAATCACCTTGCGCAATCGCATTTTTGAACAGAGCGATTCGGACGGCGAGATCAATTCCAAGGTCGTCAGGCGCGCCAACCAGAATGGCAGATTCATCGAGACAATCGATCAGCCCTCGAAAATCGTCACAGACTAACACATCGCCTTCAAAGAACTCGGGCGGGCATGGCAAGACAGGGATATCGTCTCTGGAATGTTCGAGCTCGTGAATATGGGCTCTTACCTGAATTACCTGTTTGGGCGCTTCTCTTAGTATGAGCGAATGGCCACCAAGAGGTTGGGAGCAGTGCTTGCGTAGGACGGCGATCAACGTGATGCATCGGGCAAGATCGGACTGGAGGCCGTCATGAGTTGTCAGCCGAATAACATCCGGATCTGTTTCCAGATGTTCTGACAAGACATCTTTGACCCGATAGTAGGTTTCAAAGGATGGAGTGATCGCCA
>NZ_UAQP01000012.1:0-5281 GCF_900445985.1 Brevundimonas vesicularis | reverse complement strand
CTTATCCGCTAATTCAGGCAATAAAATTGCAAATAAACTAATACATGCAATCAATCCTGCCGAAATCAGAAAAACCGCGGAATTCAGACCATGCTTATGCAGTTTTTGCATAGGTGTACTCATATCTATTCCTTCAAAATTTTTAAATATCAAAGCTATCTTCTGCTCTCTATACTTCAAAATAAAATCTCATCGCTGACTTATGCTATAAATAAGCTGCTTAGATTCAAGCTTGAAGTGCAACATTTAATAGACAAGAGAGAAGATGTAAGAGGCGCAGTGTTGCACTTGCTCATCAACTCTCACCTATCAGAACGTCATGAATACTACACACATCTTACACAAGACAAAGGTATCAAATATTCGTGCTCAAGAAAAGCGCTTACTCATATAGGGCAGATTCAATATGAAGTGCAACGCACCCAAAGCTAACTTTAACCTCCAATGGCGTCATAAAGCCTAGCACCTTACGAGGACGATTATTCAAATTGTCCTCTATCTCTTTGATGTATTCAGCGCAGAGATTATCGAGTCTCACAGACTTCGGCAAAAATTGTCGAATCAATCCATTGAGGTTCTCATTACCCCCTCTCTCCCAAAAGTGATAAAGTCTGGCAAAAAATATCTCGGCATTGAGTGCTTCAGCTATCTGTTCATGCCGAGAAAATTCTTTGCCATTATCAAAAGTAATCGTGCAAACCTTTTCAGCATTAAGTATCTCTATACAAGCTTGTGCCACTTGTTCGGCTTTACGATGCTTCAATGCTTTGAGTTTGACTTCTCTCGTTGTTCTTTCTACAAGAGTCACTAATGCTCCTTTGTGCTTATAACCAATGACCGTATCACCTTCATAATCCCCTAAGCGCCTACGCTGTTCTACTATTTCCGGGCGTTCTGAAATATCTACTCTGTTGGGAATGTGTCCGCGTCTGTCATGAGCTTTGAAGCCACGTTTACGGTAGGTTTTCTGACTACGCAGATGCCGATATAAGTCTCCGCCTGATTTCTTGTCTGCATAAATATAGCGATAGATGCTTTCATGACTGGGAACATGTTGCCAACCCAGTCGTTTAAGATGCCCTGTCATCTGTTCGGGAGAATATTTTCTCTCAATCAGATGATTGATGTAGGCTTTGGCAAAATCACTGAGTTGATAAGCGTTTTGCTTTTTATGGTCTTCTGCCATTTCTTGAACTTGCAGCGGTCGATAAGCTCTTTTACCTGTATTGCGTTTGATCTCTCGGCTGATGGTAGATTTATGGCAGCCTATGATATTGGCTATTTCGCTATATGAATAACCGCTTTTCTTAAGCACGGATATTTGATACCTTTGTTCTTGTGTAAGATGTGTATAATGTTTCATAACGTTCTGATAGGTAAGAGTTGATGAGCAAGTGCAACACCGCACATCTTACATCTTCTCTCTTGTCTATTAAACGTTGCACTTCAAGCTTGAATCTAAGCTCTTTTTTATTTCCTTGACTATAGGTTTTATGACGCCACTGGAGGTTAAAGCTAGCTTTGGGGCGCGTTGCACTTCATATTGAATCTACCTCCCAAAAAATCAAAGACTATCTGATAAGGATCAGATAGTCTTTTAGAAAACTTTTGTGCCTTAGGTTAGTAGCCTAAAACTATTTTAAATTTTGAACATCCTCGAAAGAAGTTTCGCCTTCAACGCTTAAATCCTCTTTCAGTGCAGAAAAAATGCCCTCACCTATTCCTTTAACCAAAACGATATCTTCAATTTTGGCAAAATCTCCATTAGCTTCACGATACTCTACAATCGCCTTAGCTTTAACCTCGCCAATATTTTTGAGCTGAGACAGTTCTTCTACCGTAGCCGTATTGATATTGACCTTAGCAGATACCGCAGCCGATAAGCCCAATAAGACCAATACTCCCACTGCTTTAGTTAAAGCTTTTTTAAACAACATAATGTACTCCTCAATTATTTTCCAAATTATGATGGTATGAGCTCTAAGCTCTAAGCTCTAAGCTCTAAGCTCTAAGCTCTAAGCTCTAAGCTCTAAGCTCTAAGCTCTAAGCTCTAAGCTCTAAAAAATTAGAACATAAACGTAAGAGATTTTAAACTTAACAAAAAGCAATAAATAAAAAAGCCCCTGTATTACTACAGGGGCTTTCGAATAAAAACCTGACATTGGACCTACTCTCACATGGGGATACCCCACACTACCATCGGCGATGCTGCGTTTCACTTCTGAGTTCGGCATGGATTCAGGTGGGACCACAGCTCTATGGATGTCAGGAAAACCGGTTACTTCAATTTAAGTATCGACTTCTTTTTCTTTGCCGATACTTCAACGTAATTCTTTAAGCTTCAAAATAACTTGAGCGTTGTATGATCAAGCCTCACGATCAATTAGTACTCCTTAGCTGCATACATTACTGCACTTCCACATGGAGCCTATCAACGTCGTAGTCTTCAACGGATCTTTAGAGACCTTTAAGGTCTAGGGAGATCTTATCTTAGGAGGGGCTTCCCACTTAGATGCTTTCAGCGGTTATCCCTTCCGAACATAGCTACCCAGCAATGCCATTGGCATGACAACTGGTACACCAGAGGTTCGTCCATTCCGGTCCTCTCGTACTAAGAACAGCTTCCTTCAAATCTCCAACGCCCACGGCAGATAGGGACCGAACTGTCTCACGACGTTCTGAACCCAACTCGCGTACCACTTTAAATGGCGAACAGCCATACCCTTGGGACCTGCTACAGCCCCAGGATGTGATGAGTCGACATCGAGGTGCCAAACTCCTCCGTCGATATGGACTCTTGGGAGGAATCAGCCTGTTATCCCCGGAGTACCTTTTATCCGTTGAGCGATGGCCCTTCCATTCAGAACCACCGGATCACTAAGACCTACTTTCGTATCTGCTCGACTTGTCTGTCTCGCAGTTAAGCGGGCTTCTGCCTTTGCACTCTTGGTACGATTTCCGACCGTACCGAGCCCACCTTCGCACTCCTCCGTTACTCTTTAGGAGGAGACCGCCCCAGTCAAACTACCCACCAGACACTGTCTGAGATCCCGATTCAGGGACCGTCGTTAGAACATCAAAATACGCAGGGTGGTATTTCAAGGTTGGCTCCACAAAAACCAGAGTTCTTGCTTCATAGCCTCCCACCTATCCTATGCAACGTATTTCAATGTTCAGTGTCAAGCTGTAGTGAAGGTTCACGGGGTCTTTCCGTCTTGCCGCGGGTACACTGCATCTTCACAGCGATTTCAACTTCACTGAGTCTCGGGTAGAGACAGCGCCGCCATCGTTACGCCATTCGTGCAGGTCGGAACTTACCCGACAAGGAATTTCGCTACCTTAGGACCGTTATAGTTACGGCCGCCGTTTACCGGGGCTTCGATCAAGAGCTTGCACCCCATCAATTAACCTTCCGGCACCGGGCAGGCGTCACACCCTATACGTCCACTTGCGTGTTTGCAGAGTGCTGTGTTTTTGATAAACAGTCGCAGCGGCCTATTCTCTGCGGCCTCCAACAGCTATTCACCGTCAGAGGCATACCTTCTCCCGAAGTTACGGTATCATTTTGCCGAGTTCCTTTACCCGAGTTCTCTCAAGCACCTTAGAATTCTCATCCTACCCACCTGTGTCGGTTTGGGGTACGGTCAAACAATATCTGAAGCTTAGAGGCTTTTCCTGGAAGCAGAGCATCAACCACTTCGTCTCCGTAGAGACTCGTCATCACGTTTCAGTCTTAAATACCCGGATTTTCCTTGGTATTCAACCTATGCGCTTAAACACACGTCCAACAGTGTGCTGGCCTAGCTTTCTCCGTCCCCCCATCGCAATATTGTTCGGTACAGGAATATTAACCTGTTTCCCATCGACTACGCTTTTCAGCCTCGCCTTAGGGACCGACTCACCCTGCGCCGATTAGCGTTGCGCAGGAACCCTTGGGTTTTCGGTGTGCGGGTTTTTCACCCGCATTATCGTTACTCATGTCAGCATTCGCTCTTGTGATACCTCCAGCATTCTTCTCAGAACACCTTCATCAGCCTACACAACGCTCCCCTACCACACACGCTTTCGCGTGCATCCGCAGCTTCGGTATACAGTTTAGCCCCGGTAAATCTTCCGCGCAGGACGACTCGACTAGTGAGCTATTACGCTTTCTTTAAAGGGTGGCTGCTTCTAAGCCAACCTCCTAGCTGTCTTCGCCTTCCCACTTCGTTTCCCACTGAACTGTAATTTGGGGACCTTAGCTGGCGGTCTGGGTTGTTTCCCTCTTCACGACGGACGTTAGCACCCGCCGTGTGTCTCCTGTGGTAAAACTTTACGGTATTCAGAGTTTGCATCGGTTTGGTAAGTCGGTGTGACCCCCTAGCCGAAACAGTGCTTTACCCCCGTAAGTCAATCCACAAGGCACTACCTCAATAGTTTTCGGGGAGAACCAGCTATCTCCGAGCTTGTTTAGCCTTTCACTCCTATCCACAGGTCATCCCCGCATTTTTCAACATGCGTGGGTTCGGTCCTCCAGTTGATGTTACTCAACCTTCAACCTGCCCATGGATAGATCGCCCGGTTTCGGGTCTACACCCAGCGACTCAATGCCCTATTCAGACTCGCTTTCGCTTCGGCTTCCTTAATCAGTTAACCTCGCCACTGAATGTAACTCGCTGACCCATTATACAAAAGGTACGCCGTCACATATCTACATATGCTCCGACTGCTTGTATGCACACGGTTTCAGGTTCTATTTCACTCCCTTCACCAGGGTTCTTTTCGCCTTTCCCTCACGGTACTGGTTCACTATCGGTCGACAACGAGTATTTAGCCTTGGAGGATGGTCCCCCCATGTTCAGACAGGATTTCACGTGTCCCGCCCTACTCGATTCACCAACTTGTCTTTCGTATACGGGGCTATCACCCGCTATGGCCACGTTTCCCAACGTGTTCTACTAGATGTTGCCGGCTTAATTGGGCTGCTCCGCTTTCGCTCGCCGCTACTGACGGAATCTCGGTTGATTTCTTTTCCTCGGGGTACTTAGATGTTTCAGTTCTCCCGGTTCGCTTCTTTAATCTATGTATTCAATTAAAGATGACCCTAAGGTCGGGTTGCCCCATTCGGAGATCCTAGGTTAATCGCTTGTTATCAGCTCACCTAGGCTTTTCGCAGATTTCCACGTCCTTCTTCGCCTGTTGTCGCCAAGGCATCCACCGTGTGCACTTATTCACTTGATCATACAACCTCAAATTATCTTGTTTCTCTTTATTCCTAAAGGTCTTCAAAATAACAAAGTTG
>NZ_UAQP01000009.1:0-2395 GCF_900445985.1 Brevundimonas vesicularis | reverse complement strand
CAGGGTGGCGGCGGTGCGTTTCGATACGGCGGTATTTAGCAATTTAAGCCGCGATCATCTGGATTATCATCAGGATATGGAAGACTATTTTCTGGCAAAAGCACAATTGTTCGCGCGCCCGATTCGTCATGCCCTGATTAATACCGATGATGCTTACGGACGGCGTCTGATAGAAGAACGACGCATTCATCCGCAGGCGGAGATTTGGTCGCTCAGCGCCGAAGGCAGACCTTTGTCCGCCGCCCATCATCAATTAAGCGCGCAGGACGTGCGGCTCAATGCCGAGGGTCTGGCATTTACCCTACATTACAAAGAACAGAGCCAAGCGGTGCAAAGCCGTCTGCTGGCACGTTTTAATGTGGCGAATTTACTCAATGTCGCTGCCTGCCTGCTCAGCGGCGGTCAGGATTTGGCACAGACGGCGGTGGTATTGGCGCGTTTGCAGGGCGTACCGGGGCGAGTGGAAAAAATCGATTTGGGCGAAGGCAGGGCGGCGATTGTCGATTATGCACATACTGCCGGTGCGATTGAAAGCGTGCTGCAAGGCATTCGTCCGCATGTGCAGGGTAAATTATCGCTGATTTTCGGCTGCGGCGGCGACCGCGATGCCGGCAAACGTCCTTTGATGGCGGCAGCGGCAGAGCGTTTTGCCGATACGGTTATCGTTACCGACGACAATCCGCGCAGCGAAGATCCGCAGGCGATTATCGCCGATATCATGCAGGGTTTTGAGGCGCCAGAAAAAGTGCAAATCATACAGCCGCGCGAGGCGGCGATTAGGACGGCATTGGAGCAGTTGCAGGCAGGCGATACCTTGCTGATTGCCGGCAAAGGGCATGAAAACTATCAAATTATCGGCACAAGCGCATATGAATATTCCGATCAGGCGGTGATTAGGGCATGGAAAACAAAATGATATTGAGCAGCGCCGAAGTCTGCGCCATTACCGGCGGCAGCCTGATAGGCAATAGCGACTGGCTGTGTCAAGCGGTGTCGACGGATACGCGCAGCTTACAGGCGGGCGATGTGTTTGTGGCTTTGCGCGGCACCAATTTTACGGGAGAAGATTTCTTGGCGGCGGCGGCAACAGCAGGCGCGGCAGCGGCAATCGTGCAAGAAGCGCGTCCAATCGATATTCCGCAAATCGTGGTCAAAGACAGTTTGCAAGCCCTGAAAGACTTGGCGGCGGCACGGCGCGCGCGCAGTCGGGCGACCTTTATTGCCCTGACGGGCAGCAACGGCAAAACCAGCACCAAAGAAATGCTGGCGCGCATTTTGGCGCAGCGGGGAAAAACCTTGGCGACCTTGGGCAATTTGAACAATGACATCGGCGTACCGCTGACTTTATTGCGCCTGCAAGGCGACGAAGATTTTGCCGTGATTGAAATGGGTGCGAATCATATCGGCGAAATCCGCCGATTGGTTGAGATTGCCCGTCCCGATATCGCCTTGATTACCAATGTGGCGGCGGCGCATTTGCAGGGCTTCGGCTCTCTGGAGGGCGTGGCGGAGGCCAAAAGCGAAATATACCGCTACAGTGAGGCGGCTTTGGTCGTCAATGCGACTTTGCCTTGGGCGGCGCAATGGCGGCAGGCATTTGCCGACAGACGCATAAAAACCTTTTCATTAACAGGGGATGGCGATATTATCGCGCCTTTTGTCGCGCCTGACGGCAGCCGTTTTAGCCTTTCTGTTGCGGGCGAGACGGCGGAAATCGCATGGCAATTGCGCGGTCGGCACAATGTGGCGAATGCTTTGGCGGCTTGTGCGGCGGCATATTTGGCGGGCTTATCGCTGAGCGATATGGCGCAGGCGCTGAACGGCTTGGTCTTGCAGCAATCGCGTTTAAGCGCCTTTCATTTCGGACGGCATGTGATTTATGACGACAGCTATAATGCCAATCCCGCTTCTTTCCAAGCGGGGATTGATGTGATTGCCGCCGCACCCAATGCCTTGGTGATTGCCGGCGCGATGGGCGAACTGGGTGCAGACAGCGAGGCTTTGCATCGTGAGGTGGCGGAATATGCGCGCGCCAAAGGGGTTGCGCGTTTTTGGAGCTTGAATGCGCCGGCTTACGGCACGCAGGATTTTTCTTCGCTGGAGGCATTGGCGGCGGCGTTTAGGACGGCTTTGGCGGAAGAAGAAGCGCTGACGGTATTGGTAAAAGGCTCGCGCAGTGCGCAAATGGAGCGTTTGTTTGCGGCGGCGCAGTTAGAAGACTATAGAAAAGGATAATATTATGCTTTACGCACTCGCCGAATGGCTGAATAATTATTTTACGCCTTTTAATGCATTTACTTATTTGACTTCGCGGATTATTTTGGGTGCGCTGACGACACTTCTGCTCTCCATCTTTTTAGGCGGCAAGATGATTGTGTGGCTGAAAAAAATGCAG
>NZ_UAQP01000010.1:0-2662 GCF_900445985.1 Brevundimonas vesicularis | reverse complement strand
ATGTTTCAACACACAGAGCGACACATAAAGCGTCGCTCTGTGTTGCCCTGAATTGGAAGAGGTTACACCTCTCCCACAAGATTATCCTCCCTAAAGGGAGGGGTTTCAACCAGTAAGGAAATTTTGATGAAGGCGGATATGGCTTGCGCCTTGATGGCGGCTGCGGATATGTTGCGCTTGATAGCATAGGCGGTAGGCATTATTTTCCCAAAATGCTTCGAGGCTGGGGCTGGCGCCATAAACGCAGCCGAATTGCCAATCGGCAAGCTGCCGATGCGCAGCATTCAGCAGGCGGCTGGCAATTTGGCGGCGGCGGCAATCGGGATGCACGGCAATTCTTTGTACGCGTGCAAAACACTGTTGCGCCCAATGCAGCTCGCCGCTGCGCTGCAATAATTGCTGCATCAGCAAGCGTCCGCGTGGTCGGCGTTCGCCGGCAATAACTGCTTGAGCCAATGCCGTATTCAGCGGCGTTTCCAAAGCGATTTGCAGCACGCCTAAGCATTCGCCCTGCGCATTTGCCGCCATAAATAAGGCTTGATCCGGCATATCCAGCAAACGCTTTAAGTCTTCCGGTCGGCTGCGGTAATGCGCCTGATTCAGCAAAGACCAATAGCTGCGCAACAACTGTTCATCGGCGGCTAAGTCTTGAGCTTGCAGCGCAATAATCTCTGTAATTTCATGTGATTGCAGCCTTTCCGCCTGCCCTGTGGGAAACAGGAAAAGTCTATCCATCAGGCATTCCAAAGGGTCGCCGCTGTGATGACGGTAATTGCCCTGCAAATGCACAATCTGCTCTTGCCTGATACCGAGCGCCGGCAATGTATTTAAGCAAAAATGCTGTGCGCTGCCTTCATAGCCCTCGCTAGTACTGGCAAGGGTAAAGGCAGGATAATGCCGACACGGGCAATCAGTTGAGCCGGCGCAAGTGCCGCCGCCTCATCAACAATCAGGGCTTGCGCAGCAGGCAGACGGCGCAAGGCTTCATCCGGCGGCAGGCAAAGCAAGGAACTTGCGTATGTGCGGCAATGGTTTGGTGATTCTCTGCAAACGGACTCACAAGCAATAGCGGCGCAATCTCTGCATCGGCAAGGGCATTGATTTTCTGCGCTAAAAAATGGCTTTTGCCGCTGCCGCGTTTGCCGAGGATAATTTGCGGCTGCGGATGGCTAAAGCGTGCAATCGCTTGATGTTGCGCGAGCGGCGGCGCAGCTGCGGCATTTGCTGTGCCGCCAAACGCCGCAAGCGCTGATGAAAATGATCGGCGCAAGTCTCAATTGCTTCGCCATGCGCCAGCCATCGCCTGTGGTCGGGGTCGCCGTCGGGATAATGTGTCGGCAAATGCAGATACAGATGATGACCTGCGCCAATCGTCCCCGCCACAGCAGCAAAGGCATTAGGAAATAAGCCTTTGCCGGCATCGTAAAACACATCGCCTTGCGTGATGCCGAGATAGCGGCGGTAGTCCTTAAGCGCGATATCGCGTCCAAAAACGCCGAGCGGCGGTAAATCCGCCGCTTCGATAAGATGCAATTGCCGCATAGCGCACAATAGGTTAGCGATTATTCTGTCCGCGTTGGCGGATAAAATGATCGCAAAGCATCAATGCCGCCATCGCTTCCACAATCGGACAGGCACGCAGCCCCACGCAGGGGTCGTGTCGTCCTTTGGTTACTACTTCCGTGTCTTGATTGTGAATGTTGGTGGTTTTGCCGGCAACGAGAATGGAGCTGGTCGGTTTGAAGGCGGCGCGCAGCACGATGCTTTGCCCTGTCGAGATGCCGCCCAAGATACCGCCGGCATGATTGCTTAAAAAGCCTTGTTCCGCCGCGCGTTCGTCGCGAAATTCGCTGCCGCGCTGCGTGATGCAGTCAAAACCGTCACCGACCGCCACGCCTTTCACCGCATTGATGCTCATCAAGGCATGCGCCAAATCCGCGTCCAAGCGGTCAAAGACCGGTTCGCCCAAGCCCAGTGGCACATGCTCGATGACAAGGGTGATTTCCGCGCCGATACTATCGCCGTCTTTGCGGATGTCGTATAAATAGCGGTCCAGCATTTCGATTTGATGCGTATTCGGGCAATTAAAAGGATTGCCGCCCACATGCGCCCAATCGACAAATTCCAATTTATGCTCGCCGATTTGCGAAACATAGGCGCGGATTTGCGTGCCGCAGAGGTGCTGCAACACCGCTTTGGCAACCGCACCGCCGACCACGCGGCTCGCCGTTTCGCGTGCCGAAGAGCGTCCGCCGCCGCGATAATCGCGGATGCCGTATTTCTGCCAATAGCTGTAGTCGGCATGTCCGGGGCGGAATTTTTCCGCAATCGCGCTGTAGTCTTGGCTGCGTTGGTCTTCATTGAAAATCACGAAACCAATCGGCGTGCCGGTGGTTTTGCCTTCAAAGATGCCGGAGAGGATTTGCACGCTGTCGCTTTCTTTGCGCGGCGTTACATGGCGGCTGGTGCCGGGTTTGCGGCGGTCCAAATCCGCCTGAATGGCGGCAATATCCAAATCGATGCCAGCGGGCGCGCCGTCAATCACGCCGCCAATCGCTACGCCGTGACTTTCGCCGAAGGTCGTCAGCACAAAATTTGACCGATGCTATTGCCGCTCATATTGCTTCCTTACAGAATGGCTTGCTCAATCCGCGCAGCGATT
>NZ_UAQP01000023.1:0-3693 GCF_900445985.1 Brevundimonas vesicularis | reverse complement strand
ACGTAACACAATAACATCCTTATCATGAGCGTTACCTAAATCCAAAGTAGCGCCGTCACCTTTAAAACGTTCGATAATATATGCGCCCTGTTCATTTGATAAGGTTGTTGAATTACTCTGATCACCAAAACAGACTAATTTTGAGCAATCAGGTTTACCGTCCGTATCTCCCCAATCTAATAAGCAAGCATAAGAAGGTTTATCAGGACAAACCTGCCTAGCATCGCCATCATACACGCCTGCTCGATTAGCAAATTTGGCCGGGTCTGACCAATAAGCGATAGCTAATGCCATTTGCTTTCCTGCATCCTTTTCATTGGCATCTTCCAAAGAAACACTTTTACCATTACTTGGATTAGACATGCGTTTGATATCATATTCCGCATCACGCATAGCAATTGCCGCGGCTTCTGATGCACGCATCTGATCATAATCTGCCCCCGCTTTCATTTCCTCCATTGAGGCGCTGGTTTAAAGTAAAACGCAGCATACTTAGCAGCAATAACAAAAAGATTAAGCAACTTAATAATACGATGCCCTGTTCCTGTTTTTTCGGTTTTAAATTCATATTTTACTCCTTTAATTTGTAAAATATACGGCATTAGGAATATTGATAATTTTAATGTAAGCACGATAAAGCTTCTGATCATTTACCCGTCTTGCTTCATTACCAAAATTACCATCTGCATCAAATTCACAAGTTGGTATTGTCGGCTGCAATTCCATCCAATTTCCTTGAACATTACCGCTTAAAGGCTCTGCACCAACGACCAAACATACCTCTACTGCCGTAACTCCCGCCCAGCCCAAAGGACGTTGGGAACTCACTACTTCATTAGCTTTTAATGTATTTGTCACATACATGCCGGCATAACTATCTTTCATAGTAGCAGATGTATCACTAACGCCTTCAGTCACTAAATATCTGAATTGCAGATCGCTGATTCCGCTTACAAGCGGCTCTTCTAAGCAAGAAAAAGTGCCATTATTGAAAGAGTATGTATTAACGACTATCGGCGTATTTTGCAAAACATCAGCTTGAACCTTATTACCAATACAATTTAAAGCAGTACCTGCATGAACAGCAGCATCTACGTTTGTTGCATCTGTATAAGTACGTAAACTGCTTTTATCGCCGCGAGCAGCACTTGCTGCGGCTTGATAACGTAGGGTAAGCGTTCTA
Organism: Brevundimonas vesicularis; assembly: GCF_900445985.1. Lineage (GTDB taxonomy): Bacteria > Pseudomonadota > Alphaproteobacteria > Caulobacterales > Caulobacteraceae > Brevundimonas > Brevundimonas vesicularis_D. The sequence continues at coordinate 2,510 of NZ_UAQP01000023.1, read as the reverse complement.
TCAGTACCTTCTAAACCATTCTCGCCAAAAATTGATTGAAAAGGCGTTTTTACTTTGCCTTTTCCAGATAAACGACCGTACATTATTTGCACTTTTTCATCGCTTGGCGTCACTAATTTTTGTGCGGTTATTTGATTATCAAACACATCTACATAACCTGCCATATTAATATCTGCCGTTAATCGCTCAAAAACTTGTCTTGCCGTTTCATCAAGTATTTCATTCATACTGCGTGTTTTATTTGAACGATTTGCCGTAAGATAAACCGAGCTTAAAGCCAATAGTAAAATCAAGCCGATAGTGAGCGATACCATTAGTTCCAATAAGGAGACACCGGCCTGTTTCTTTTGTTTTAATTTCATTTTACGCTCCTAAATCACTACTCTTAACTCAATAAGTTCATTTTTTGTTTCATCATCTTGCCGCTGATTTTCTTCACCGATTTGCCATCTCACTCTGACAATATAACTACCATCAGGCTGCCTAAGAATCGAACCTTGACCTGCCGGCACAGAATTATTCACATTTCTCAGCCAAGTTGTCATTTCACGTTGTGCTCGCGTTAAGGCCTGCGACTCTGCTCTTTGCTTTAGCTTTTCTTCAAGCGTACATTCAGCAGATGCGCATTTAACTTCAGGATTTTTTTTGGCTACGGATAATGAGTAGTTATTATCCTCCCATTGCCCACTACCAAATTGATAGCCCGCTAAGCCCATGCGGTTGGCTCTCATGGCGTCTACGATAGTTTGAATTTCACGCATAGCATTGGCGCGATATTCCGCGGTAGCACCATAGCGATTACTTGCGCCTAGCATAGACACTAGCAAGCCCAAACCTAAACCCACAACAAGAAAAGAAACAATAACTTCTAATAAACTCATACCATTTTGCCGCTTACCGGGCAAAATAAGATAAATTTTTCTTTTTCATAGTTTTCCTCAATTGGGCGGCAGGAACTGCCGCCAAAGTATTTTTGCTTAAGAAGCATTATTCAATAATTGGTCATTCAATAATTGGTCGGCTATTGATTCGAATCAAACGCCCGCCTTCTGTAGGGCATTTAAATGCTTCAAGGCCTGTAGACTCATAACCTGTCGTTGAGCTAACCACTCCCACTGTGTAATCCCCATGCTCTACGCAATCGTTTCTGCCTTGTGCGGCATCAATAGCTAAATCCTGTCCTGAGCCGAAAGCACCGTTAGCGTTTACAGCTTTGACAGTTCGGGCTAATGCTTCGAAAGAGTTAAGCGTTGCGCCTGAAGATAAACCATCAATTTGCAAAGCAGCAACTTTTAAAGCTTCATCGCCCTCAATTGCTTCTTTTTCGTCAGCGTTGAAAGAGGTTTTACTTTGCTCACCCAAGTCTTTGAAATAAGCGCTGCCTTCTAGCGGATTACTACCTGTTTTTACATCAACAGCAAATAACCAACCGGTTGACTCGGATTTTGTACTGGTTTTATTAATCTTACAACTATACGCATTATTACTTTGAGAAGAGGTATTTGGGGCAGAAGAAGATTTCTTCGTTGTATACACGCGCGAAGTAAATACCGCCGTACGGTTAATCACGCTTGCTTGCGTAACTACGCGTTCGCCATCAGAACCTAAGGTTAACATCCAACCGGGGCTACCATCGGCAACTATTTTGCGCGTGAGATAGCGTAAGGTTTTTTTATCACCCCCTGTTCCGCTTGTGCCTGTAGTACCCAAAATCTTTTGTTCTACCAATTGGCTTTGCTCGATCGGCGTAGGCGTTTTTTCTGTCAATTTATCGCGAATACCCAAAACCACCTGCTGGCTTTTGTCTTCCAAATCCTTTTGATAAATATCCGAACCGGTACCGACGATCACCATATAGCTATCACTGCTTTCCTTATATACGGCCGGAGCGGCGGTAATAGGTTGGCTTGACTTGCCATTATAGATTTTATGAGCCGTCCAAGAGCTTACCTCGCCACGCAAATCAAAGCGATACAGATTACCGCCCTGATCTCCTGCATAGGCAACATCAGCTAAGTTATCGGCATCAATATCCACCAAAGTCGGCGTAGAAAGACCTTTCAATCCGCCATTAACAGAGATGGTTTTCACTAAGCTTCCAGCAGCTTTGCCTGTTTCGACTGTCGGCGCCTGCTTAGCCATATCTTGCCCTAGGCATCATAGATATATAGCATGGGTGCGGTTAGAACATCTGCAGGGGCATCATAGCCATTAGCTAAAAATAGCAGCTGACGCACACCCTGGGTTTTGTCTTTAACATCTCCAGTTAATTTTGTCGCCACTTGGGCAAATTGTGGTGTACTAACTGTGTAGCCTAGTTGGTTGTTTTGACCTTTTGGCGTTTCCCACATAGGCACTGTTTTAGCCCAATTAGACTCATGATTGTCTAAGCCCACGGGAGTAGCAGCCGCACGATCCTTACCACTAATCGCTAACACATAAGCACCGCGGCCGCCTTGCCCCATGGCGCCAGCGATATAAGTGGCACTATTGCCATTTTTATCCGCACT
>NZ_UAQP01000026.1:0-2317 GCF_900445985.1 Brevundimonas vesicularis | reverse complement strand
TGCCATTCAAAATATTCAATGGTACAGCGCGCAACAGCATAAAACCCTATATTGGTCATGGCAAAATGTCATGGGTGGCGAATGCGGCATGAAAACATGGATAAGGCGTAAATTGGCGCGCAATGACGGTGTGCATTTCACCCAAGCAGGCTATGAAGCCGCTGCACTACATTTAAGCAATGCTTTGATTGCTTTAGCCTATTCGCGTTAAGTAGAAATGTGTTTTAGAAAAAATTCCTCTATGGTATAGATAATAAATGAAAAAGTTCGAACAGCTTTGTGCACAATGGCGGCTTTTAGAAAGTTATGGCGATATCCAGCATGAAACAGTAAAAGCCTTAGATGCCGCGCAAGATGCGGAAGATGAAAAATTGATGGCGCAAATTTGTCGTCATGTCATTGGAGAAGAAGCCCCCAACCATCTTTATTCTCCCGATTTTCAAATCGCCTGCCTACATTGGCTGACGGAAGACTGCATCGAGCGCCTCAATCTGCGTAAAACGGAAAAAGCAAAAAAGAAAGTCTGCCAGGAACTCTCTCATTGCTTATGGGCATATAAATGGTTTATCGCCGATTTGCCGCTTATGCCCGATATGCCCAAAGAACGCATCGAATTTTATAATGAAGTCATGCGTGAATATTATGAGCGCGGCGAACTGGGGACAGCCATGCTGCATAAATGCCTCATGCTCCAAGCCATGAATATGGGCGATATCGAGCGCGCAAAAATACATCATCAAGCATGGCATCAATCTGAAAAGATGATTTTTCAGATTGCGAAGCCTGCGAATTAAACGATGAAATCCATTACCGACACTTTATCGGGCAATATAAACAAACCGTGCAATTAGCGCAGCCCATTCTTGACGGCAGTATGAGCTGCGTCGAAGTGCCGCACAATACTTACTATCCTATTATCGACAGCCTGATTGAAAGCGATCAATGGACAGAAGCGGCGGCACAGATGCACAAAGCGGTGCAACTCATTGAATCTGCCGGCGAAGACTTCATTCATTTGCTGCCCAGATTGATTCAATTGCAAATCAAATTAGGACAATATGATACGGCACAGAGCTTATCTGAAAAATATCATGAAGCCATCGGACGGCGTAGCCAAAATCATCCAATCATCACCTTGCATTATCTTTCGGCAATGGCATATTTTAAGGAAAATATTTTCGTTTCCGCAAAGGAATTGGCGCAAGATTTGTCACAAATGTATGACAAACGCAATGGCAATGCCTATTACAGCAAGCGTCTGCAGCAGCTATTAAATGCACAGCAAATGACCTTGCAATGAGGAAATTTCAGTATTTTTGATGAAATAAGTTAAGAAAGTTAAGGACTACACTCTTTTGCACGGTTTTTGTCAGATATTATTCTTTTAGAAACAGTGTTGATTATTTTAGTACGTTGTTTTTTAGATATTAAAATACTGTGTCCTACAACTAACAAAAAGTTTTCTTGCCGTTTATCTTTTGTTAAGATATAAAGGTTCCAAAAGTTTACGCGGTTGCTCTAAGTAACCGCCATTTATTTGGGCAAATTATATTATATTTCTATATTATCAGGAGTAGTTATGGCAAAGCCAACTCAAGAGATCAAGAAGACCTCGCCGCTTAAAAAATATTTAGGATTGGTTGTAGCGATTGCATTGTTAGTTGTTATTTTTATTGGAATTACCTTGTATGAGTTGCGGGTGGCAAGCCATAAACAAACAGAAAACGATCGTATTCAGGTTCTTCAAACTCTTGGTCAGTATAGCCGGGAAATCATTCGGGATATTTTTGATGCGAATGCAAGTTATGGGGAAGACACCAACAGTCCGCACATGAGAGCAGTACTTAATCGTCTGCAACAAAACACCCAAGAATTTCCAAAAATCTTACAAACATTAGAAAACGGAGGGACTTATATCAGCCCCAATGGTGTGACGTACCATGTTTCTAATGACAACGTGCAAAGTATTTCAAATAATTTGCATGCCTTAAAGCAGAATTGGGAGCCTTTGGCAGTTAATATCAAAGCCTATCTGGCTGTTGCTGATGACATTATGGTGGACAGCCAGGATGAGTTAGAGTCTGCGATGACGCAAGCAAAAGTTTCTAACCTCAATTTGATTACCGAAACAGATGACGCCATTTCAACCATTCAAGGGCATATTGCAAAAGAAGAAATTCTAGAGCAAAGAATTCTTTATGGCGCTATTGGATTCGGTATTGTGTACTTCATCTTCATGATTTTCGTATTCGTACGTAATTTGCTTAAAGCGGATGAGCAGGCGGCTGTTGCACGTCGTGAAGTAGATGAAATCATG
>NZ_UAQP01000029.1:0-3402 GCF_900445985.1 Brevundimonas vesicularis | reverse complement strand
TGCGGTTCAACCGCCATAGACTTCACCGTACCAAGCGCAGATACAGATTCTACTAAGAAAGACTGATTATCGGCATAGCGTGCAAATTTATCATTCAAGCGTGCCCGCAATACAGGGCTAATCAACGCCGACCATGCCGCATAAATCGGCAAGCTCACAACCACAATTAACGTTAGCCAACCGCTATAGAACCACATCACCGCAATAAAGATGAACGAAAACAGTAAGTCTAACACTGAGGTTAGCGCCTGCCCCGTTAAGAAACTGCGAATCTGCTCTAACTCGCGCACCCGCGCGACGGTATCGCCGACGCGCCGCTGCTCAAAATAGCTAATCGGCAATTGCAGCAAATGGCGATACAAACGCGCCCCAAGCTCGACATCAATGCGCGAAGTCGTATGGGCAAAAATATAGCTCCGCAGCCCATTGAGCGTTACATCGAATAGCGTTACCACAATAAATGCCGTCACAATCACATCAAGCGTGCTAAAACCCCGATGCACTAACACCTTATCCATCACCACCTGAAAAAACAGCGGCGTAATTAAAGCGAACAACTGAATCACAATGGAAACACATAAGACTTCTAAAAAAATGCGGCGATACTTAATCACCGCAGGAATAAACCAAGTGAAGTCAAATTTGGCAAGTTTGCCCAATACAGACGCGCGTGAAGTGACTAAGATGAGTTTGCCTGAATAGCGCTGAGCAAAATCTGCTTCAGATAAGACCTGCACTCTACCCGTACCCGTTGAAAATTCTTGAATGAGATATTTGCCATCATCTATCTTTGCCAAAATAGCCTGATTGCCAGAGTCATCCCACATGACAGCAGGCAGTGCCAGTAAGCTTAATTTACCGATGCGGCGGGAGACAAAACGTGCCTTTAATCCCATCGACTTGGCAGCAAGTAACCATTCATCTTTGCTGAGCGTCTGCCCATCTTCGGAAAACCGATGCAACACATCACCAGCATTGGCGGCGATGCCATGAAAATGCGCCATAGTCAACAAAGTCTGTAATGATGGGGAAAGCGGTTGATGTTGTATAGGCTGCATACCAAAGTCTAAATTTAGTTTAATACTCAGATTATTGTAGCAGATAGTTCAGGCGCAGCACTAGAAAAGCGATTCTAAATAAAAAAGAGACTGGTTTCTGCAATCAGGGCAAAGGCGGCATGAGCACCAAAATCTTGCCCTTGGTCGACGCATTGGGCAATTTGGTTTCATTCATCCTATTACCCGGGCAACGTCACGACATTGTCGGTGTCGAGCCGCTAATTAAAGACAAAGAGTTTAATGCTTTACTGGCAGACAAAGCCTTTGATGCAGATTGGCTGTTAGAGGAACTGAACGAAAGAGATTGCCAAGCGGTGATTGCGCCGACGAGCAAGCGAAAACTGCAACGTGCTTATGACCGGCATATGTGCAAATGGCGTCATTTGGTAGAAAATGTTTTCTGTGATTTAAAGGAGTTTAAGAAGATAGCCATGCCTTCGGAGAAAACGGACAGCTCCTTTGCGACAAACATTTACCTCGCTGCAACCCTGATGGCTTTAAGGTGATTGTCAACAGACCCTAGTCTAGAGCTAAAACTTTATTGCCTGAAAACTTATCTTGTAAAATAAAAGCTGTCAATATTTAAGTATAAATTAATTTAAGCGATGCTTAATATTGAAAGCTGTTAAGACATCATGTTTTATGAATGATGTTTTTCTAGCCTATGATTGAATGCCATCTGTTTTTCAGGAGAAACTAAGGAGAAATCACCATGTTCCAATTTGCCCACCCCGAACAAACGCCCTTACGCCGAGCAGTGACTGAGGCTTATCGCCGCGATGAAATCGAAGCCGTGCAGGATATGCTGCAACAGGCGCAGATGAGCGATGAAGAGCGCCGTGCCGCCGATGATTTGGCGCGCCGTTTGGTCACCCAAGTGCGCGCCAGCCGCCGCAAAGCCAGCGGCGTGGATGCGCTGATGCACGAATTTTCGCTGTCCAGCGAAGAAGGGGTGGCGCTGATGTGCTTGGCAGAAGCCCTGCTGCGCATTCCCGACAATGCTACGCGCAATAAACTGATTGCCGACAAGCTTGCAGACGGCGATTGGCAAAGCCATTTGAACAACAGCCCGAGCCTGTTTGTAAACGCCGCCGCTTGGGGCTTGCTGATTACCGGCAAACTGACCAACGCACCCAGCAGCGAATCGCTTTCAGGCAGCCTGAAAAACGTTTTGAACAAAGGCGGTGCGCCCCTAATCCGCAAAGGCGTGAACTATGCCATGCGTATGCTGGGAAAGCAGTTTGTGACCGGGCAAACCATTGAAGAAGCATTGAAAAACGGCAAAGAACGCGAAAAATTGGGCTACCGTTTTTCATTCGATATGCTGGGCGAAGCGGCGTTTACCCAAGCCGATGCCGACCGCTATTATCAGGATTACCTTACCGCGATTCATGCCATCGGCAAGGATGCGGCAGGTCAGGGCGTGTATGAAGGCAACGGCATTTCGGTGAAATTATCGGCGATTCATCCGCGCTATTTCCGCGCTCAACACGAGCGCGTGATGACCGAATTGCTGCCGAAATTGAAACAGCTGTTTTTATTGGCAAAACAATATAATATCGGTCTGAACATCGATGCCGAAGAAGCCAACCGCTTGGAATTGTCGCTGGATTTGATGGAAGCTTTGGTGTCCGATCCTGATTTGGCAGGTTACAATGGCATCGGTTTTGTGGTGCAGGCCTACCAAAAACGCTGCCCCTTTGTGATTGATTATTTGGTGGATTTGGCGCGCCGCAATAATCAGAAATTGATGATTCGCTTGGTAAAAGGCGCGTATTGGGACAGCGAAATCAAATGGGCGCAGGTGGACGGACTCAACGGCTATCCTGTCTATACCCGCAAAGTGCATACCGACATTTCCTATCTGGCATGCGCGCGCAAACTGCTGGACGCGCAAGATGCCGTGTTCCCGCAATTTGCCACCCACAATGCCTACACGTTGGCGGCGATTTACGAAATGGGCAAGGGCAAGGATTTTGAACACCAATGCCTGCACGGCATGGGCGAAACCCTGTACGACCAAGTGGTCGGTCCGCAAAACTTGGATCGCCGCGTGCGCATTTACGCACCGGTGGGGACGCACGAAACGCTGTTGGCGTATTTGGTGCGTCGTTTGTTGGAAAACGGTGCCAATTCCTCGTTTGTGAATCAAATCGTCGATGAAAAAATCAGCATTGACGAACTGATTCGTAGCCCTTTCGATACTATCGCCGAAGAAGGTATTCATTTACATGCAGCTTTGCCGCTGCGCGTGATTTGTACGGCAAAGACCGCCAAAATTCGCAAGGCGTGGATTTGAGCAATGAACATGTGTTGCAGGATTTGCAGCAGCAAATGAACCAAG
>NZ_UAQP01000030.1:0-4598 GCF_900445985.1 Brevundimonas vesicularis | reverse complement strand
GCAATATTTGTATAAAGACGGCGACAATTGGTATTTCATGAATGCGGAAACTTTCGAGCAACTGCCGGCGCCGCAAAGTGCGATTGAAGATGTGGAAAAATGGCTGAAAGAACAGGATGAATGCACCGTCGTATTATGGAACGGCAATATCATCAGCGTAACTGCACCGAATTTTATCGAGCGCAAAATCATTGATACCGATCCTGGCTTGCGCGGCGATACTTCCGGTGGCGGCGGCAAACCGGCGACGATTGAAACCGGTGCGGTGGTGCGTGTGCCATTGTTCTTGAATATCGGCGATGTGATTAAAATCGATACCCGCAGCGGCGAATATTTAGGTCGTGCAAAAGAATAAACGGAGGCGAATATGCTTGCGCTGAAAAGAAGTTCATGGCTGGTGCTGCTATTGGCATTAGCGGCTTGTGTTACCGTTAATATCTATTTCCCTGCGGCTGCCGCGGAAAAAGCGGCGGATCAAATCATCGAAGATATTTGGCAGGGTGCGGAAAATGCGCCGCTACCGCCGCAAGCAAGCAATGATAGGCATTGGGATGAACCGATGCGGCGTGCATTAGTGGCGGTAGTGAGTATGTCAAGCCGCACGGCCTATGCGCAAGACATCGACTTCAATGCCAATTCTGCCGAGATTTCTGCGATTAAATCGCGGATGAGCGCGCGATTTGGCAAAATCCGTCCTTACTATGCTTCAGGCGCCATCGGTTTTGCAGACAATGGCTACGTGGTTTTGCGCGATGCTTCTGTCGTGCCGATGCCCGAGCGCGGACAAGCGCAGCAATTGGTCAACGCAGAAAATGCCGACCGCAAAGCGCTATATGCGGCGATTGCCAAAGCCAATAATCAGCCCGGTTGGGCGGATCAAATCCGCCAAGTATTTGCCCAACGCTGGATTGAGCAAGCGGAAAGCGGCTGGTGGGTAGAAAGCGGCGGCTGGAAGCAGAAATAATGCTAGATAATAACGTCCTAATTTTTGATATTGAAACCGTCGCTGATTGCGACGGTTATCGTTTATTGCATCGGCTGCCCGAGGATTTAAGCGAAAACGAGATTGTCGCCATCATGAATAATGAGCGCTTGGCGGAAAACGGAAGCACGTTTTACCGCCATCATCTGCATAAAGTGGTGGCGATTTCTTTATTGCTGTTGAGCGGCAATAAAATCAAATTATGGAGCTTGGGACGGGAAAACGAAACGGAGCAAAGCCTGATTGCCCGCTTTTTTTGCCGGCATTGATAAAACATTGCCTACATTAGTGAGCTGGAACGGTAGCGGATTTGATTTGCCCGTTTTGCATTACCGTGCCTTATTTCACGGCATTAGTGCGCCGGCATATTTTGAAATCGGCGAGCAAGACAATCAATTCCGCTACAACAACTACATCAGTCGTTTTCATTGGCGGCATATTGACATGATGGACGTACTGTCCGGCTATCAAGCTAATACGCGCGCCTCCTTAAACGATGTGGCGAAACTCTGCGCTTTGCCGGGAAAACTCGATACCGACGGTTCTCAAGTGCAAACCTTATGGCAAAACGGCGAAAAAGAAAAAATCTGCGATTACTGCGAAACCGATGTGCTCAATACCTACGGCGTTTACCTGCGTTTTGAACTTTTGCGCGGAAGATTGCAGCCGGCGGAATACGAGGAAAAAATCGCCCAATTGCGCGCTTATTTGCAGCATCTGTCGGAAAACGGCGCCACTCATATCACGGAATTTTTAGAGGTCTGGCATGTATGATTCAAAAGCAGACGTGATTTATCGCGTGCAATTCAAAACGGATGACAAACATTACGACTTATTTGTCCGTCACGTCTATCCTTCGGATATGTCAGGATTTATCTGTTTGGAAGGCTTTACCTTTCTTGAGGAAAACCGTAGAATTATCGATCCGCGCACCGAAAAATTGAGCTTGGAATTCGGGCAGGTGGAAACCGCCTTTATTCCTTATTACCAAATTATCCGCATAGACCAAGTCAAACAAGTCGGCGAAAGCCGTATCAGTGACGCGCAAAACAGCGGTAAAATCCGCCATTTTCCGCAAGCAAGCCATTAAACAAATGATGAAGTCTTATTCATAATTTGGCGTTTGACTTTTACATCATCAAGCGACAAGCTATGATGATTTACGTTCATTACTTTACATTTTGGAGACCAACCATGAACACAAAAAATTTAGCGATTGCCTTATTATTATCTGCCGGTCTGCTGAGCGCTTGTTCCGACGATACAAAAGAAAAAGCAGCTAATGCTGCCGAGCAAACCGGTGCTGCGGTCAGCTCTGCTGCCCAAGATGCGAAAGCGGCGGCAGGAGAAGCGGCTCAAGCAGCAAAAGAAGCTACTTCAAATGCTGCACAAGCAACTAAAGAAGCGACTCAAACTGCCGGTGAGAAAATGGCAGAAGTGGCGCATGATGCCAAAGAAGCGACCGCAAACGCTGTCGAATCTGCCAGTGAAAGCATTGCGCAAACATCAGAAGATATCAAACAAGGTGCGGCAGAGCTCAAAGCAGATGCACAAGCAGCCGCAGCGCATGCTGCAGATACTGTATCTAATGCCGCTGCAACAGCAGCAGAAGACGTCAAACAGGCTACAAGCCAAGCTGCCGTAAATGGGGAACATGCCGTAGAAAATGCAGCCAGTGCCGTATTGGAAGCGACTCAAGAAGCAGCGGACAACATCCGCAATCAAGGTGCGGAATTAAGCAGCCCTACGCAAAATGCCGCTGAAGACAGCGCTGAAAAAGTCGCGGAAGCGGCGGAAAAAGCAGCCGAACACGTTCATGAGCATGGTGCCGTCTCGGTTGATGCCGCTGCAGAACGGGTGGCAAATGCTGCAGAAGGTGCAGCTGCGGAAGTAAAAATGGAAGCTCAAGACATTATTCAAAAAGCGGATAGTGAAATCGCTAAATAAGTTGGCGGATACGTAGAAAAAACCTCGCAAATTTTGCGAGGTTTTTATTGCTTAGATTTAACCCTGAAAAGTAAGAATGCAGTCGAAGAAGTGAAAATTATAGTCGAATAATTGAATAGTATAGTCAATTCATGACAAAGACGAACATTATATTTTTAACCTTAGCTTAGGCATTTATGCCGGACTGACACACGCCATAACAAATTGTATTGGGTATAAATATCTAATCTAATAATTTATAAAGAAGTAGGTCGGATTCTTGAATCCGACAAATTTATATTTTAAGTAATGTCGGATACAAGTATCCGATCTACCCGATTGAAAAATGATTAATTTTGCCATAAATTGACTATATTGCGCGCCTTGTACTACTTTTTCACTTTTCCGACTATAAATCAAAGAATTGAAAAACTGACACAAGATGGCGAGTTACAGACGTTAGAGAAGGTATGAAAAAGAGAGGCGAATCTGTAACTCTTTGTAAATTCTTTGACTTATATCCAAGCAAATAATATGAGAAATTACTTACAAAGATTTTTGTAATTTAGTGGCTTAGAAACTGCACGCGGAAAAGCACCGCTTTTCACAAGTGATTTAGAAAAAACGAAAATTGCGATATTTTTTTAATTGAAACTACTTTTTCGTAAATTGAAGTTTCTAACAAACTTGTCAGAATTGAAGACAAAAAAATAATTGGCTTAAAAATTGCTTTTGGCTTAAAATAGCTTTTAAGCTTTTAAGCTTTTAAGCTTTTAAGCTTTTAAGCTTTATTGAAATTTTTTTGCATCAAAGCAAATATTGTCTTCATTAAAGCAAAGGAAATTTTATGTCCAACATAAAACGCATCATACCCGGCCTGCTCTCATTGGCTTTAGCCGCCTGTGCCCATCAAGGCAATCACATCAGCTGGCAAGACTTCAATCAAAGCGGCGTACAAGAAGCACAAGCACAGCAAGGCCTGTTGGTTTTCTACCGCAGCGGGGAAGAGAAAATGGGCTCGGCCGTAAACCTCTCTATTGACGGACAATATCTCAGCTCCCTACTTGCCGGCGGACACATCAGCACCCCCGTATGCCCCAGTGCCCACCAAATCACCGCCGTTCCCACAGGCAAAGACCAAGCCTACCTAAACAAACTCAAGCAACACGGCAGCAGCCTCAACATCCAAGCAGGGCAAACCGTTTACATCAAAATCCATAGCGACGGCAACAACGCGCAACTCCAACAAATCGACCCGCAAACCGCCCAAACAGAACTTGCGCAGACCCGAACACAAGCCCACACCCTCGCGCGCCTGAGCCCAAGCATCAGCTGCGCCCACTAAACACGTATCAAGAAACACAAAGCAAAAGGTAAAAACACATGGCAACAATCACAGTATCCATCCAACAAGGCAACAACACCCTTAACAGCCACCGCCTCGCCACAGAAAACACAGAAGCCCTACGCATCCAAGCGCAAAAAAACGTCAACTACCTATTAACAGACGAAAGCACAGGCTTCGCCCCTGAAAACCTCACCGCCACCCGACACGGCAAAGACCTGCATATCGCCTTCGAAGGCAGCCAAGAAGCCGACCTCATCATTGAAAACTACTACGAAGACGGCAACAACAACCTCCTCATCGGCCTACACGAAAACGGTCAATACTACGCCTACATTCCGGAAT
>NZ_UAQP01000031.1:0-2462 GCF_900445985.1 Brevundimonas vesicularis | reverse complement strand
CAGCAGGCGGTACGGTGTTGTCAATATTGTCAACCGTATTTTGCAGACCGGCTTTTTCAGTCTCAGAGTCATCCAATGCTTTTACCGCTTCATCAGCAGCAGCTTTCTTGGCATCGGCATCGGTTTTCAAAGTCTCAACCGCTTTAGCATCATCGGCACTGAAGACACCGTCGTCCTTGGTCAGCTCGCCAATCTTGCCGTCCAATGCTTTCTCGGCATCTTTAGCTGCCTGTACTTTGTCTTGGGCTTCTTTGAGTTTTTCAGCCGGAGTTTGAGCAGCAGGCGGTACGGTGTTGTCAATATTGTCAACCGTATTTTGCAGACCGGCTTTTTCAGTCTCAGAGTCATCCAATGCTTTTACCGCTTCATCAGCAGCAGCTTTCTTGGCATCGGCATCGGTTTTCAAAGTCTCAACCGCTTTAGCATCATCGGCACTGAAGACACCGTCGTCCTTGGTCAGCTCGCCAATCTTGCCGTCCAATGCTTTCTCGGCATCTTTAGCTGCCTGTACTTTGTCTTGGGCTTCTTTGAGTTTTTCAGCCGGAGTTTGAGCAGCAGGCGGTACGGTGTTGTCAATATTGTCAACCGTATTTTGCAGACCGGCTTTTTCAGTCTCAGAGTCATCCAATGCTTTTACCGCTTCATCAGCAGCAGCTTTCTTGGCATCGGCATCGGTTTTCAAAGTCTCAACCGCTTTAGCATCATCGGCACTGAAGACACCGTCGTCCTTGGTCAGCTCGCCAATCTTGCCGTCCAATGCTTTCTCGGCATCTTTAGCTGCCTGTACTTTGTCTTGGGCTTCTTTGAGTTTTTCAGCCGGAGTTTGAGCAGCAGGCGGTACGGTGTTGTCAATATTGTCAACCGTATTTTGCAGACCGGCTTTTTCAGTCTCAGAGTCATCCAATGCTTTTACCGCTTCATCAGCAGCAGCTTTCTTGGCATCGGCATCGGTTTTCAAAGTCTCAACCGCTTTAGCATCATCGGCACTGAAGACACCGTCGTCCTTGGTCAGCTCGCCAATCTTGCCGTCCAATGCTTTCTCGGCATCTTTAGCTGCCTGTACTTTGTCTTGGGCTTCTTTGAGTTTTTCAGCCGGAGTTTGAGCAGCAGGCGGTACGGTGTTGTCAATATTGTCAACCGTATTTTGCAGACCGGCTTTTTCAGTCTCAGAGTCATCCAATGCTTTTACCGCTTCATCAGCAGCAGCTTTCTTGGCATCGGCATCGGTTTTCAAAGTCTCAACCGCTTTAGCATCATCGGCACTGAAGACACCGTCGTCCTTGGTCAGCTCGCCAATCTTGCCGTCCAATGCTTTCTCGGCATCTTTAGCTGCCTGTACTTTGTCTTGGGCTTCTTTGAGTTTTTCAGCCGGAGTTTGAGCAGCAGGCGGTACGGTGTTGTCAATATTGTCAACCGTATTTTGCAGACCGGCTTTTTCAGTCTCAGAGTCATCCAATGCTTTTACCGCTTCATCAGCAGCAGCTTTCTTGGCATCGGCATCGGTTTTCAAAGTCTCAACCGCTTTAGCATCATCGGCACTGAAGACACCGTCGTCCTTGGTCAGCTCGCCAATCTTGCCGTCCAATGCTTTCTCGGCATCTTTAGCTGCCTGTACTTTGTCTTGGGCTTCTTTGAGTTTTTCAGCCGGAGTTTGAGCAGCAGGCGGTACGGTGTTGTCAATATTGTCAACCGTATTTTGCAGACCGGCTTTTTCAGTCTCAGAGTCATCCAATGCTTTTACCGCTTCATCAGCAGCAGCTTTCTTGGCATCGGCATCGGTTTTCAAAGTCTCAACCGCTTTAGCATCATCGGCACTGAAGACACCGTCGTCCTTGGTCAGCTCGCCAATCTTGCCGTCCAATGCTTTCTCGGCATCTTTAGCTGCCTGTACTTTGTCTTGGGCTTCTTTGAGTTTTTCAGCCGGAGTTTGAGCAGCAGGCGGTACGGTGTTGTCAATATTGTCAACCGTATTTTGCAGACCGGCTTTTTCAGTCTCAGAGTCATCCAATGCTTTTACCGCTTCATCAGCAGCAGCTTTCTTGGCATCGGCATCGGTTTTCAAAGTCTCAACCGCTTTAGCATCATCGGCACTGAAGACACCGTCGTCCTTGGTCAGCTCGCCAATCTTGCCGTCCAATGCTTTCTCGGCATCTTTAGCTGCCTGTACTTTGTCTTGGGCTTCTTTGAGTTTTTCAGCCGGAGTTTGAGCAGCAGGCGGTACGGTGTTGTCATATTGTCAACCGTATTTTGCAGACCGGCTTTTTCAGTCTCAGAGTCATCCAATGCTTTTACCGCTTCATCAGCAGCAGCTTTCTTGGCATCGGCATCGGTTTTCAAAGTCTCAACCGCTTTAGCATCATCGGCACTGAAGACACCGTCGTCCTTGGTCAGCTCGCCAATCTTGCCGTCCAATGCTTTCTCGGCATCTTTAGCTGCCTGTACTTTGTCTTGGGCTTCTTTGA
>NZ_UAQP01000032.1:0-3325 GCF_900445985.1 Brevundimonas vesicularis | reverse complement strand
GCACTTTTTGATTAATGTAGAGGATATATGCAGGATTTTATTCCGGTTGTGGCGTTTATCGGCGCTTATGTGTCGGCACGTGTGTTGGGTTATGCGGAGCAGGCGATGTATGTGGCGACGGCGGCTTTGATGCTGGTGTCGGCTGTGCAATTGCTGTGGATGAAGTTGAGAAATACCGCGATTGAGAAACGCCATTGGCTGACGGTATTGGTGATTTGGGTTTTGGGTGTGCTGACTTTGGCGGTGCATAATGATTTGTTTATCAAATTCAAACCGACGGTTTTAAATATCGCGATTGCGGCGGTCTTTTTAGGCTCGCAATATGTGGGCAGGGAAAATTTGACTAAAAAGATGTTGCATAGCGCATTCGATATGCCCGAGCATTTATGGACGCGCTTGAATGTGGCTTGGGTCATTTTCTTTTTGTTTGAAGGTGCGCTGAATGTTTTTGTGGCATTGAATTTTTCAAATGATATCTATGTCAGCTTTAAGTTTTTCGGCTTGATGGGGTTGACGATTGTCTTTTTAATTGCGCAATTTGTGCTGCTGCGCGCTTATTTGCGTAAGGATAAGGAGGGCGAGAATGAGTGAGGCGCGGATTGCGATGTTGGATCAGGCTTTGCGCGCGGCATTTGCGCCGCAATGTTTAGAGATTCGCGACGATTCCGCCTTGCATGTCGGACATGCTTCGGCAGGCGGGGCAGGGCATTTTGCGGTATATATCGTGAGCGAGGCTTTTGCGGGTTTATCTGCGGTAAAACGGCATCAAGCCGTCTATGCGGCGGTGGCGGATTTGATGGGAACGGAAGTGCATGCCTTATCCATCGAGGCTAAGACGCCGCAGCAGGTCTCATCGGCATCAATATAAGCGCGTTTCGGCGCTTGTATTCATAGTTTTTAAGAGCATTGATGTGATTCTCCGCCTAGGCGGAAATTTTTATTAAGGGGAAAATATGCCGCGTTGGCTTTTATTGGCGGTAGTGATTTGTTTGTTTCAATTGCTGCTTTTTGTGTTACTGCGTTCGTATATATGGCTGAGTGGACATAAGCCGCGTTGGTATGCGGTGGTCTTGCTATTCGGCTTAGGCAATAGTTTATTCGGTGCGCGTTGGTTTTTGCCGCATGGCATTATCGTATTCGCTAATGTATTGGCTTTGTCTTGGCTATGGTTTTTGGTCGCTTTGCCAATCGGTTTACTGCATTTGTTGGGACACGGTCGTCATGATAAATATTTAAAACCTCTATTGCCGACCGCTTTTTTGGCATTACTGGGCTTTGCTTGGTTCAGTGCGCATTCGCCGACCATTTTGCGCTATCAAATTCAGCTGAATAAGCCGCTGACGCCGTTAAAAATCGCTTTGGTTACCGACACGCATTTTGGCTTGTGGGTCGGCAAAGGCATGGCGGAAAAATTGGTTGCTATGCTCAATGCTGAGCAAATAGATATGGTGCTGATGCCCGGCGATATTATCAATGACAATCCTGATTATTATGACCGCGACGGCATTGCACAGATTCTCAAGCGCATTCAGGCGCCGGTTTATGTCACTTTGGGCAATCATGAATTTTATGGCGACACCGCCGGCAATGACCGCACTTTGCGCGAGGCGGGAATGCATGTATTGCGCGATGAAACGGCGATATTTAACAATCAAATCGCGATTATCGGACGCGATGACGACTATGCCCGCGCTCGTCCTTCCTTGCCGGAATTATTGGCGCAAGTTGATCAGCAAATGCCTGTATTTGTGCTCGATCACCGCCCGACCAATATTGAAGAAGCCGCCACACTGCCGATTGATATGCAGGTGTCGGGGCACTCGCACCGCGGACAGATTTTCCCTGCCAATTTCATAACCAGCAGTATGTATGTTCTGGACCATGGTCATGCCGAAATCGGCGGCGTGCATTTCTTTACTAGCAGCGGCTTCGGCTATTGGGGCACGCCCCTGCGTCTAGGTTCGCGCTCGGAATTGATGATTATCGAAGTCAGCGGGAAAGAGTAAATGAGCTTTAAAAACAAAAATAATATGTGGATTTTCATTTTTAGTTAAGTGGTTAGTAGAAAATAGTCTTACATATTATGATTGGGAATTGAAAAAGTCATACGGCATTGAGTTACTTTGTATTACTTTTTCAATTCTTTAGTTTATGCCATTATTCCTTTTCTATATAACCATTTTCGATTAATCTTCTATATTTTATTTGATTTCCTTTTATTCCTAAATAAATGCGAACAACAATTTGAGAAATAAAAAATAACCAAAATAAAACCCAAACTGTTGTTTTATCGGCGCTTCCATGATTTATTATTTCCTGAGCGGTAGTGTTAACTACAGAACTTAACAACATCCCAAGAAACCCAAAACCAATCATTAGAAATAAAAATATATCAAAAAATAAATTAAAAAGAGCCCATAATGCAGGAAAAAAGAAAGCAAAAGCAGAAAAACCTATATCAACTTCTTTCTGTTTTTCAGTTTTTAAATTATATAAAATTTTCATATCGTAAATTTAATTTATGGGTTTATAATATTCATTTCTCCACTGTTTGCATTGTAAGAATTATATCCGCCAGTGCCGTTAGGAGTATTGATTGTTCTATGACCATTATTCGAGTTGTAAGTGTTGTATCCACTTGAACTATTAGGTGTTATAGTTGTTGTTTCTCCAGTATCAGAGTTATAACAACTTTGCCCATCTCCAACAGATAAACAACTGGTTGCGCTATAAGAATTTGCTATTATTGTAGAAGAGATAATTAGTAAAATAACTGATTTTTTCATTTGATAATCCAAAAAATATTGATAAATATAATGTAAAACCCTTAGAAATAAAATTTTAATCGATGTTTATGTAGCTCCTTGATGTAAATAAAATAAATAAGAAAAGTAGATTGATAATTGGTATAAATAACCATAGTGTATGAACTCCATTCAATCCTATATCATGCAATCTTCTAACTACAAAAGATAAAAACATACTAAAAAATGAAAAAGTTAAAAATGCAGTTGTTAAACACAACATAAAAATTAATAATAATATTTCATTTTTATCTGAATCATTGTATGAAAAACTAGAATAAAATGAATATTCTGAGTTGAATAAAATAATAGAACCTACGCACCAGATTAAACAGCCAATAGTTATTAAAAAAGATAATAGTGAAAAAATTATAAATTCTAATCTAGAAACTTTTCCATTAAAGCTAAAGAACTGTTCTCTTATATGTTGGATTGGTGTTGTATTTTTCATATTTATATCATTAAATTTTGGTTAAAAATTTTGCTTATGGTATACTGAATATCGGCTATCGAACAGTCAT
>NZ_UAQP01000033.1:0-3880 GCF_900445985.1 Brevundimonas vesicularis | reverse complement strand
ATGGTGTTGCTGTCGAGCGTGTAGGCGATGCCGCGCGTTTCCAATAGGGCAATTACGCGGTTGATATTGGCTTCGCTGTGGTCGGCGCCGTATTTGCCGATAATGCCGATGGTGCTGAATTGGGTGGCGTTCATCAAAATTTCCTTACTGCTTAAAACCTTCCCTTTAGGGAGGATAATCTTGTGGGAGAGGTGCAAGCTCTTCCAATTTAGGGCAACACGTAGAGCGACGCTTTATGTGTTGCCTTTATGTGTCGCTCTGTGTGTTGAAACATAAAATGGTCGTTAAAAAATAAGGCGTAATTATATAGACAAACGGCGGTCTTATGTCAGCAATCCTTTGCCGATGAACATACCAAGCCGGCAGGCGGTGATACCGCCGAAGAGATGTGCGGCAAGATGCAGCAGGGCGTAGCTTTGGCTGCTGTGCGCGAGTTTGAGGAAATCGAGGATAAAGCTGGAATAGGTGGTAAAACCGCCGAGAAATCCGCTGATGAGGAATATAGTCGGAGAAGTGAAAAAGTAGTACAAGGCGGCGAGCCGCAGACAGTACAAGAGCGTACGGCAAGGCGAGCCAACGCCGTAATACTTTTTCAATTCTTTGACTATAAGCGCCAAGCGGGATTGTCTAGGCGCAGCAGCAGGCGTTCGGCGGCAATGCCGATAAGCAGACAGCCTAAGAGGTTGACGGCTAAAATCGCCCAATGGCTGTGCAGATGGAAGATTTTGCCGAATTGCGTGCTGAAGCCGGCTCTGGCGCATGCGCCTAAGCCGCCGCCGATAAAAATAAGAATAAAATGTTGCATAAGGGGGATTTTTTGTTAATTTAGCCGCCCACTATAGTCGGAGAAGTGAAAATTAGTACAAGGCGGCGAGCCGCAGACAGTACAAGAGCGTAGGGCAAGGCGAGCCAAGTCTGTAATACTTTTTCAATTCTTTGACTATATAACGAAAAATCCGCGCTGCGGCGTATGTTTCAACACACAGAGCGACACATAAAGCGTCGCTCTACGTGTTGCCCTGAATTGGAAGAGCTTGCACCTCTCCCACAAGATTATCCTCTCTAAAGGGAAGGGGTTTCAAGCAGTAAGGAAATTTTGATGAAGGAATTGCGATGTTTTATCTTGTGATCGCCTTGCTGATTTGGGCAAGTTCTTTTACGGCGGGCAAATATGCTTATCAGATGTTTGATCCCGTTTTGGTGGTGGAATTGCGCCTGCTGATTGCCATGCTCTTCAGGCGAGCGCATGACCTTGCTGACCGCCTTAGGCAGTGTATTAGTCATTGCTTCGGCGGCGGCTTCGACCCTGATTCCGATTCTGCGGCAAAAACCGCAAGCAGGAGAATAGAATGGAAATTTTCTTAGTCGGCGGTGCGGTGCGCGATGCTTTGTTGGGTTTGCCGGTACATGATCGCGATTATGTCGTGGTAGGCGCAAGTATTGAAGCCATGTTGGCGGCAGGTTTTCGGCAAGTCGGGCGGGAATTTCCCGTGTTTTTACATCCCGACAGCGGCGAAGAATACGCATTGGCGCGCACCGAACGCAAAGCAGGGCGCGGACATCGCGGCTTTGCCTTTGCATTTAGTCCGAACGTCTCTTTGCAGGAAGATTTGCGCCGCCGCGATTTAACCGTTAATGCAATGGCGCAAGACAGCGCCGGCAACATCATCGACCCTTACGGCGGACAAGCCGACCTTGCCGCGCGACGCTTACGCCATGTATCGGAAGCCTTTATCGAAGACCCGCTGCGCGTGCTGCGCCTACTACGCTTTGCAGCGCGATTTGCCGAATTAGGTTTTGAAATTGCTGAAGAAACATGGAATTTATGCTGCCAAATGGCGCAGGCAGGCGAATTGGCGGAGCTGACCGCCGAACGCGTTTGGCAGGAAAGCGAAAAAGCCCTGCAATCCGCCGCCCCGCAGCGCTATTTTCAAGGTTTGGCGGATATGAACGCCATGAACGTACTCACCGGCACGGCGATTGCTCATGATTGGAACAAAGCAGCCGCCGCCTTAACCGCTGCTGCGGCGCGGACATCGAATCCGGCAGCGCGTTTTGCCCTGTGGACGCAAGGCAATGCCGAGCTGATTGCCGCCTTGAAACAGCAATTACCGCTGCCGAAAATCTATAGCCAATGGCTGGAACGCCTGCAAAACATCGGTCATGATTTTGCCGCTTGGAACAACTCGGGGCGAAAAGCGCTGGCAACTCTTAAAAGCCTGCGCCGCCTTGCGCGACAATGGCTTTCTGCGCGAATACCTGCAAGCGACAGGCGTTGCCCAAACATTGCAAATCCGCATCATCGCGGCGCAAAGTGCGATGCTGCAAGGCGTCGATGCCAAACATCTTGCCGCGCAGGGCTTGGCAGGCGCGGCATTAGGCAAAGCCCTGCAAGCCGCGCAAATAGCAATCTTGGCAAAATATTGAAGTGCTGCGGTAAACAGGGTTTTATACATTTTTAGACATCGTTTGTATAATTAGTCATGCCATGTATAATTTTGACTAAAATCGCTAATGCAGAGGCAATATTATGAAAACATTAGAAAAAGCCATTATCCGTGATATTGCCAAGGGCATTGAAGTGAATCTGTACAGTCAGGAAAATCGCCAAAAATACGCCGCTTTATAGTCTCTTAACTTCAAAATGAGATTATTCTAAGCGCTTCTCCTGACAAAATGTGTATCTCTAAGTCTCATTTTGAAGTTAAGGTACTATAAAGATGATTTTGTAGCCCTCGCGCAAACAATAAAAATCTTTTGGAATGTTTTTTGCTAGACTATGTCAGTTGGCTAAGCTGCGGAAGTTTGCAGCATCCCCCAACGTTTAGCTCAGCGATTAATCGCTGAATCTTTCGAGACAGGAGTTCGTCTCAAACTTAAGGAGTCACTATATGCAACATACAAGCTTTGCACCGCTCAAACTCAGCGCCGCGGTTATGTTGGCGTGTTTGAGCTTTGCTGCTCAAGCGCAAACCGCTAATAAAGTCGAGAAGACCGATAAAGAGGTCCCCGTATCGCCCTTTGCTTTTTTAAATTTGAATTTACAAGCCAGCGAAAGCTCCAGCGGCACTTTCAATCTTCCGCCGCGTTTAATGATTTTATTTGATGACTCAGGTTCAATGGGTGAAGGGGTTCAAGGTTTGCCTAATAGTTCGCCATGGGTGAATTATACTCGTCAAGGTGGTGTCAATCAGAGAGTGCTACATGTTTCACCTAGAGGTGATCAAACTCTAAAGGCTAATAGAAGCTGTGTTACAAATAAGGATTATCCCAATGTAGGGCTAATGCATATGATTTTGGAGGAAAATATGGCGTAAAGTTAGATGTTCCTCGTCATCATCAAGACTATGGTAATGTGCTTTTTCCATCTTTTTGTTTTGCTTGTAAAGATGCAGCAAGCCTAACATCAAGTTTGGTGCATGGTGGGAACATGAATTGGTAGATTCTTCTGGAAGAATTAAACGAGGTAATAGCATTTCATGCGGTCGTAACACCTATCGTCAATATACTCAATTATTCGACCCTAATTCAAAAGCCATTCCAGTGCCGATGCCAACAGAGTGATTGTCAGTACATATTCACAAGGGGTTTCTCCTGAAGAAAATACTCGAATGGGAGTGGCGCGTAAGGCGTTGACGAATATTGTGGACCGTTATAAGGATGATTTTTCCTGGAGCTTGATGTCTTTATGGGGTACGGAAAAAAGATTAACGCAATTATTGCCTGTTAATGCAGTGCCTTATTTTTCTAACCATGCTGGTGATACAAGGGTGCATGAGTTTACCAAAGCTGGCACGCCAAACGATTATGCCGCCTTTAAAGATAGCATTAAAGATTGCGCCCTGGTGGATATACACCAACCACAACACGCTATTTGCAA
>NZ_UAQP01000034.1:0-2222 GCF_900445985.1 Brevundimonas vesicularis | reverse complement strand
GCGATGATGACAATCTGCGCTACCTGCATTGCCCGCGCTGCAATAGCCGCTGGAACGCCCTGCGCGCCAAATGTACCTTCTGCAACCAGCAATCCGGCATGCAATTACAGCAACTCAGCGCCCCGAACGCGGAAAAAACACCATCTGCCTAGCGCGCTGCGCAGCGCACGCGCGGAAAGCTGCGACCGCTGCAAACACTACCGTAAATTCTTCTTCCTGCGCGAACAAGCGCTTGCCGACCCGATTGCGGACGATCTTGCCAGCCTCGCCTTGGATATTCTGATTGGCGAAAAAGACTACAGCCGCGGCGGCTACAATCCTTTTTTAATCCGCCAAAACTGAAAACATTTTATAGTCGATTAAAATAAAAATGAGACAACACCGTATCATTACAATGTTAATCGACTATACAAAGTCCATTCGATTGTTCCTGCAAACCATGACAAAATAGCGCTTTTTCTTGCAAGCTATAGTCTCTTAACTTCAAAATGAGATTATTCTAAGCGCTTCTCCTGACAAAATGTGTATTTCTAAGTCTCATTTTGAAGTTAAGGTACTATAGTCAAAGAATTGAAAAAGTATTACGGCGTTGGCTCGCCTTGCCGTACGCTCTTGTACTGTCTGCGGCTCGCCGCCTTGTACTACTTTTTCACTTCTCCGACTATATATAAAGACAACATGGCAGCCAAACCCTCGGCGGGACTCATGCACTTTTCAATAATAGCCTTGAAGCTGCCTACATCAGCCCCATATTTGTTTTTATTTTCGCCATTAAACGCTTCATGACTACCAGCCTTCCCCAAAATTTTTCCCATATTCTTTGCCAAGACCGCCATGCTTTGCGTAGTTTGGCGTATAAAATCCGCCAACGCGAGCGGCGTGGATTGCCAGCCGAGCAGATGCGCGAGAAATATCTCAAGCAATATCAATCCTCAAATACCGCTTATCAACAGCGGCTGGCGCAATTGCCCAAGCCTGCATTAAGCGCGGATTTACCGGTGCTTGCCAAGCAGGCGGAAATCCGCCGCCTGATTGAGCATCATCAAGTCGTGATTATCAGCGGCGAAACAGGCTCGGGCAAAACCACGCAATTGCCGCAAATCTGCTTGGATTTGGGCTTGGGCGCGGCAGGCATGATTGCGCATACGCAGCCGCGGCGTATTGCCGCGCGTTCGGTTGCCGACCGCATTGCCGAAGAATTGGGCGTGGCTTTAGGCAGCAGCGTCGGTTATCAAGTGCGTTTTGACGAGCAAATCAGCGAACAGACCGCGGTCAAACTGATGACCGACGGCATGCTGCTGGCAGAAACCCTGTCCGACAAATTTCTCTCGCAATATGAAGTTATTATTGTTGACGAAGCGCATGAACGCAGTCTCAATATCGATTTCCTGCTCGGCTATCTACGCCAATTACTGCCCAAGCGCCCCGATTTAAAAGTCATCATTACCTCCGCCACCATCGACACGGAAAAATTCGCCGCCCATTTCAATAATGCGCCGATTATCAATGTCTCCGGACGCAGTTATCCCGTAGAAATTCGCTACCGCGACCCTCTGCCCGACAGCGATATGCAGGACAATATCCTGCAAGCGGTAGAAGAACTCGACCACGAAAGCCGCGGCGATATTCTTATCTTCTTCCCCACCGAACGCGATATCCGCGAGGCGGCGGACAGCCTGCGCAAAGCCAATCTGCGCGATACCGAGATTCAGCCCTTGTTCGGACGTCTCTCGCTGGCCGAACAAAACGCCGTCTTCCACCCCAAAGGCAAGCGGCGCATCGTCTTAGCCACCAACGTGGCGGAAACCTCGCTGACCGTGCCGCGGATTAAATACGTCATCGACACCGGCACCGCGCGTATCAGCCGCTATTCTCTGCGCAGCAAAACCCAACGCCTGCCGATCGAAGCCATCTCGCAGGCCGCCGCCAATCAGCGTGCAGGGCGTTGCGGACGCTTAAGCGCCGGCATCTGCATCCGCCTCTACAGCGAAGAAGATTTCAAACAGCGTCCCGCCTTTACCGAGCCGGAAATCCTGCGCACCAATCTTGCCGCCGTCATCTTGCAAATGCTGGTCTTGCATCTGGGCGACATCGCCGCCTTTCCCTTCGTAGACAGCCCCGATCAGCGGCAAATCAACGACGGCTACCGCCTTCTATTCGAACTACGCGCCGTTGATGAAGACAAGCGCCTTACCGCTCTAGGCAAGAAAATGGCGCATCTG
>NZ_UAQP01000035.1:0-2970 GCF_900445985.1 Brevundimonas vesicularis | reverse complement strand
GCCATTGATGAGTTTCCGATTTTATTTGTCGCTGCCGCTTGTGCGGAGGGTGAAACCCTTGCCGGTGATTTGGCGGAATTACGCGTGAAAGAGAGCGATCGTTTGGCGGCGATGGAAGTAGGGCTGAAAGTTTTGGGTGTGGATTGTCAAGCAGGACAAGACAGTATGCGCATTCGCGGCAAAGGGGGCACGGCATTTTCAGGCGGCGTGATTGACAGCTTGGGCGATCACCGCATTGCCATGAGTTTTGCGGTGGCGGCTTTGCGTAGCGCGGCGGCGATAGAGATTCGAGATTGCGATAATGTAGCGACTTCTTTTCCGAATTTCCGCGATTTGGCGCAGGGTATCGGTATGCAGATTGAGGTAAGCGATGCGTAAGATTGTAACGATTGACGGCCCGAGCGGCGTCGGTAAAGGCACAATTTGCCAGCGTTTGGCGCAAACCCATGATTTGGCGTATTTGGATAGCGGCGCTTTGTATCGTCTGAGCGCTTTGTTTGTGCAGGCGGCAGGTTTGACTGCGGCAGGCGAAGCGGAGCAAGCGGCTTTGCTGGCGCAGATGAAGGTACATTTTGAAGTGCAGCCCGACGGCGTGGCGGCTTTTTTAGACGGGCAAGCTGTGGGAAGCGAATTGCGTTTGGAAAGCACGGGGCAATTGGCTTCGCAATTGGCGGCAAAACCGGCGATTCGCGCCGCTTTGCTGGGCTTTCAGCGCCAATTTGCCGCCGATAAGGATTTGGTGGCGGACGGCCGTGATATGGGTACGGTTGTCTTTCCCGAGGCGGCTTTGAAGATTGTTTTGGAGGCGAGCGCAAAAGCGCGTGCAAATCGTCGTTATAAGCAGTTGATAGCGAAAGGAGAAAGTGTTACTCTAGCCGCCCTCAAAAATGAGATTGCCGAGCGCGATGCGCGCGATCGCAATCGTGAGGTAGCGCCGTATGTGCCAGCTGCTGATGCGGTGCTGATTGATACTACCGATTTATCGGTAGATGCGGTGTTTGAACAGGTCAATGCCCTGTTTCAGGCGCGTTTTTTTTAATTTAACATTGATACACAGGTCCAGATTACATGGCAGAATCATTTGCAGAACTTTTTGAAAAAAGTATTGAAACAACCGAGCTCAAGCCCGGTGCGATTATTAAGGCGGAAGTCATCGAAATCGGTAAAGAATTCGTGGTACTGAATGCCGGTTTGAAATCGGAAGGTTTCATTCCCGTCGCGCAATTCACAAACGACAAAGGGGAAATCACCATCAATATCGGTGATGAAGTCGAAGTCGCTTTAGAGGCATTGGAAAATGGCCACGGCGAAACCCAAATTTCTCACGAAAAAGCGCAACGTATCCGTACTTGGGAAATCCTTGAGCAGAAATTCCGCGATGAAGAAACCATTACTGGCGTGGTATCTAGCCGCGTGAAAGGCGGCTTTACCGTTGATGTGGAAAGCGTTAAAGCCTTCCTGCCGGGTTCATTAGTCGATGTGCGTCCGGTTAAAGACCCCAGCATCATCGAAGGCAAGGAAATTGAGTTCAAGATCATCAAACTGGATCAAAAACGCAACAATATCGTGATTTCTCGCCGCGCAGTACTGGAAAAAGAGTACAAAGAAGAGCGCGAAGAAGTCTTGAAAAATCTGCAAGAAGGCGATGTGGTCAAAGCAGTGGTTAAAAACCTCACTGACTACGGTGCATTCTTGGATTTGGGCGGCGTTGACGGCTTGCTGCATATCACGGATATGGCATGGAAACGTGTGAAATATCCTTCCGAAGTGGTAGAGATCGGTCAAGAAGTGGAAGTTAAAGTCCTGAAATTTGACCGTGAGCGTGGTCGCGTTTCTTTAGGTATGAAGCAATTGGGCGACGATCCTTGGGCAGATATTGCACAACGTTACCCGGCCAACTCTACGTTGAGCGGCAAAATCACCAATATTGCCGATTATGGCGCTTTCGTTGAAATCGAAGACGGCGTAGAAGGTTTGGTACACGTTTCTGAAATGGATTGGACGAACAAAAACGTTAACCCGCGTAAATTCGTTTCTGTCGGTCAAGAAGTGGAAGTGATGATTTTAGAAATCGACGGCGAACGCCGCCGCATCTCTTTAGGCATGAAACAATGCCAGCCGAATCCATGGGAAGAATTCGGCAAGCATCATAATCAAGGCGAGCATGTCAAAGGTCAGATTAAATCGATTACCGATTTCGGTATCTTTATCGGCTTAGACGGCGGCATTGACGGTTTGGTGCATTTGTCTGATTTGTCATGGGACGAAAGCGGCGAAGAAGCCGTGCGTGCTTATCAAAAAGGTCAGGAAGTCGAAGCGATTATCCTCGGCATCGATGCTGAGCGCGAGCGTATTTCTTTAGGCGTTAAGCAATTGAAACAAGACACCTTCTCTCAATTCACCTCAGCCAATGGCCGCGGTGCGATTGTCAAAGGTAAAGTCATTGAAGTCGATGAGCGTCAAGCAGTTGTTGAATTAGCAGAAGGCATTAACGGCATTCTCAAAGCTTCCGAAGCCTCGATTGAGCGTGTGGAAGATTTAAGCAAGCTCTTAAGCGTCGGTGATGAAGTAGAAGCTAAAGTGTTGAACGTTGATCGTAAAAACAAAAACTTAAGCCTCTCTGTGCGTGCCAAAGACGTGGCGGAAGAAAAAGCGGTCATTCAAGACTATACGCGCAAAGAAAGCCAAGCCGGCACTTCTTTGGGCGATATTTTCAAAGAGTTGGAAAACTCTGATAACTAATCTCATCGTGGCAAAGCGCTCTATGGCGCTTTGCTTTATATAAGGAAATCGCATGACCAAATCCGAGCTGATTGAACGCTTGAGTTTGAAGCATCCGCAGCTAAAAGCGCAAGATGTGGAAGAAACAATCAAGCTGATTATTGAAAAAGTATGCCAAAGCCTTGAAAAAGGCGACCGCGTAGAAATCCGTGGTTTTGGGAGCTTTTCTTTGCATTATCGTGAGGCGCA
>NZ_UAQP01000037.1:0-2480 GCF_900445985.1 Brevundimonas vesicularis | reverse complement strand
GACTAGGCATGAATCCCTTTAATCCCGCCATGGTCGGCTATTGTTTTTTGCTGGTCAGCTTCCCTGCCATCATGGGGCAGCACAGCGCAGAAAGCCTAGATTTTTTCAGCCTATTCAACTCGGTAGATGCCCGCACCGCCGCCACGCTGCTCGACAGTAGCCGCCAAGCGCGCATTGCCGACACCGCGGTGAGCCAAATCAGCGCGACTTACCTGCCTAGTCTGATGCAGGCCGCCGCTTGGAGCTTGGGCGGCATATGGCTGGCATGGAAAAAATACCTTGATTGGAAAATCAGCGCGGCGGTATTGATTGCCGCCTTCATTACCGCCGGACTATTCTGGCTGTACGACAGCCATGCCTATCTCAATCCGCTGCAACAGCTCTTCTCGGGCGCACTGATTTTCGGCGCCTTTTCATCGCCACCGACCCGATTACCGCCGCCACTACGCCGCTCGGACGCCTGCTCTACGCCCTACTCATCGGCATACTCTGCATCGCCATCCGCAACCTCGGCAATTTCCCCGACGGCTTCGCCTTTGCCGTCTTGCTGGCAAATGCCGCCGTAGCGATTTTAGACAACCTCAGCCCCAAATACCGTTAATGCTGCTCTTAAATACCGACTCCCGCCGCGCCATGTTCCGTCTCAGCAGCTTTGCCGCCGTCTGCATCAGCCTGCTCTCGCTCGCCTATCTTGCCTTTAGCGGACGCATTGCCACACAAAAGAACAACACCTGCTCGGCACCTTTGCCGAAATCTACACGGCGCAGCCCCTCAATGCCGATCTGCTGCACAATGCCCAAAGTCTCAACCTCGGCGGCATTCCCGTTACCCTCTATCAAGCCAAAGACGGCGAGCGCCTGTTGGCAAACTTCATCAGCACCTACACTCTCAAAGGCTACAACGGCTATATCGGCGTGCTGATCGGCATCGCTCCGGACAATCGCCAACTGCTGGGCGTCCGCGTCTTAAATCATAAAGAAACCCCCGGACTGGGCGATAAAATCGAACGCCGCGTCAGCGCATGGATCGAAGATTTCCGCGGACACAGCCTGCAAAGCCGCCGCTTTCAAGTCAAAAAAGACGGCGGCGATTTCGATGCCTTTACCGGCGCGACCATCACCCCGCGCGCCGTCACCGAATTAGTCGGCAAAACCCTGCAAGACTGGCAAGACCATCAGGAGAATCATCATGGACGCTGAAAGTCGCAAACTGTTGAAAAGCGGACTCTGGGACAATAACCCCGCATTGGTGCAAATCCTCGGACTCTGCCCCCTGCTCGCCGTTTCCAACACCTTCATCAATGCGCTGGGACTGGGCATCGCCACCATTTCGTACTAACTCTATCCAACAGCCTCGTCTCGCTTACGCGCGGCTTTCTGCGCAATGAAATCCGCATTCCCGTCTTTGTGCTACTGATTGCCAGCGCCGTTACCCTCTGCGAAATCCTGATTCAAGCCTTTGCCTATCCGCTCTATCAAAGTCTGGGCATCTACCTTTCCCTGATTGTTACCAACTGCGTGATTATCGCGCGCGCCGAAGCCTATGCCGTGAAAAACACCGTCAAATACGCCGCCCTTGACGGACTCTTTATGGGCATCGGCTTTGCTCTTATCCTGCTGCTGCTCGGCGCCATTCGCGAAATCCTCGCCCAAGGCACCCTGTTTAGCGGCGCGCATCTTATCTTCGGCGATGCCGCGGCAGACTGGCGCATTCAAGTCATTAAAATAGACAACGGCATGATACTCGCCGCCCTGCCTGCCGGCGCCTTCATCTGCTACGGCTTTTTAGTCGCCGGCAAACAAGCGGCGGATAATTTATTGAAAAACAAAAAAGATTAAAGCATATTTTCATGGAAATATTATTCCTCGTTTTACTTATCGTCATTATCTGCTTAGGGCTACTGTTCAACACCACTTCAGGTACGGAAGAAAAGAAAAAAATCCATGCGCAAGAAAAAGGCAGATTAGGCGAAAGACGCGTACAGGGCATTCATGACTGGAATTTAGGCGCTGATTATCATGATTTTGATGATGTTTTACTAAAACTGCCAAACGGCGAAAGCACGCAAATCGATCACATCGTCATTTCCATATACGGCGTATTTGTCGTGGAAACCAAAAACAAATCAGGCTGGATATTTGCCCAAGAACGAGAAAGACAATAGACGCAAACCTTTCCTAATGGAAAAAAATACCGCTTTCAAAATCCGCTGTATCAAAATTACAAACATTATCAGGCGATTGCCGATCTCTTAGCCATTCCGAGAGAAAAAATCCATTCTGCCGTTGTTTTTATCGGAGATGCGGAATTCAAAACGGATATTCCAAATCAAGTTTATTGCGGCAAATCCGCTTATGCCGCCTTATACGAACAGAAAAAAGAAATTCTATTCGAAGAAAAGGAAATTCCGTCCTTAATTGCCCGCTTGCAGCATGCCAGATTAGAAAATAACACAGACAATCTGCAACAACATATCGAGC